>JAJNQF010000419.1 GCA_021154945.1 Sphingomonas sp. | reverse complement strand
GGCCTCTCGCGCGTCGTTCCCGGCTAGCGTGATCACACGCGGTTCCATCGCCGTCGGAACGGTGGCGGCGGTGGCGGCGATCGGCGTCGGGGCATGGGAAGAGATCCAGCTTCTTCTGGGCGATCCCATCGTCGCGCTGATGCTCGTGCTCCTCGTGACCGTGCTGATCATGCCCCTGGTCTTCAAGCGGGACGTCTGATCGGGACCGGCGCCGAATCGCCCACACTCTGGCAGCGGTGATCGCATCGCCTCACGGTCTTCCGGTGGTCGTCTAAGGACGACTACCCAGACCCTCGTATAGTTACGCCGCGATGCGAATTGCCCGACAACGGCGCCAGTGGGCGGATCCGCCCCCGAGAATTGGAATGGAAGCCGAACCGCCGTGCCGATCGGACTGACACATTGGTCATGAGACAGGCCTTCAGACTTTCCGGGAAGGGGTGGGCCGGTCTGCCCGCGCTGCTGAGCGCTGAAGTCGCGGACGCGCGATCCGTCACGGTCATCGCCGCTCTGGCCGGCGACTTGGCGATCGCCGTCCTCAAATTCTACGCGGCAGCCTCCACCGGCAGTTCCGCCATGTACGCCGAAGGGATCCACTCCCTGATAGACGCCGGCACCGAAGTCATCCTCCTCTACAGCGTCTTCGCGGCGCGACGTCCGTCTAATGCGCTTCATCAGCTTGGTTACGGACGCGAAGCCTTCTTCTGGAGCTTCGTCGCGGCGCTGCTCATTCTGGCTGCGGGCGCGGGAACGACCATCCACGATGGACTGCTGCAGATCGCGGCCCCCTCGCCGCTCAAGGACGTGCGGCTCAACTACGCCATTCTCCTCGCCTCGCTCTGCTTGGAGATCGTCTCTTCGGCGTTCACCCTCCGCAAGATCAGCGACAGCAAGGGCTGGCGCGGCCTGATCGCCTTCGCCCGTACGTCGCGCGACACAGCCTCGTTGACGGTTCTGTTCGGGAGCCTAACCGGCGTTCTCGGCCTGCTTCTAGCCGCTGCGGGGATCGCCTCCGGCGAGATCCTCGACCGACCATGGCTTGATGGCCTGGCGTCCATCGGCATCGGTGCGATCCTCGCCGTATCGGCGCTGGTGCTGGCCGATCAGGCCAAGGCGCTGCTCATCGGCCTGTCTGCCTCCCCGGCGAAGGTCAGGACGATCCTGGCCACGGCTCGCGAGGAGCCGGGCATCGAGGCCGTCAATGGCGCGATCACCGTCCACATTGGCGTGGATCAACTGATCCTGGCGCTCAGCGTTGAATTCGCTCCGGGTCTCAAGGCCGTCGAGATCGAGGACGTGGCGAACGGCATGGAGCAGCGGTTGAAGACCGCTCATCCGGAGGTCATCACGGTGTTCATGAAGCCGCAGAGTCCGGAGCGGTTTGCGAAGATCCAGGCGGCGCGAGGTTGGTGAAGGCCTCAGATCGATCACGGGGTGTGGTCCGGGACGGCCGATCGCATGATCGCGGCTCGCATCGCAGCAAAGCTGTTCCAGTACTTCGCCGGCCCGTCTCAAATCGTCCGGAACGGACAAGCCGCGTGAATTTGCGCCAAGCCAACCAGGCTGCGCCGGTTAGCAACGGCGGGACGGGCAAGATCGCCGTGACCACGTGAGGCGCACGACATGACATCGGTTTCAGCGAATGCCGGCGACCACGCCGTGACCAAGGCCATGATACCAACGCCGGCCAGCCACCCTCGAGCTACGCTGGTCGTGACGGTGCTGGCTTCGACCTTGGGCTTCATCGACGCGTCCGCCTTGAACGTGGCCCTGCCCGCGATCGGCCGCGACCTTCATGCCGATCCTGCCGGCCTGCAGTGGACGATCAACGCCTACTGGCTTCCGCTTTCCGCCCTGCTGCTGTTCGGAGGTGCCGCCGGCGATCACTTCGGACGTCGACGGATACTGATAGCGGGCATGCTTCTGTTCTTGATCGCCTCCGTCGGGTGCGCCTTCGCGCAGGATCTGCCCGCACTGCTGATCGCGCGAGCCATCCAGGGCGTCGGCGCGGCGATGCTCATACCCAACAGCCTCGCGATACTCGGCTCGGCTTTCACGGGAAAGGCGCGGGGGAAGGCGATCGGCCTATGGGCCGCAGCCGGATCGATCGGCACCACGCTCGGCCCCCTGCTGGCAGGCGCTCTGATCGAGAACGTCGGCTGGCGGACGATCTTCCTCATCAACATTCCCGTTGCGGCGGGCGCCATCGTCGGCGCTCTCCACTACGTCGGCGAAAGCCGGACCGGCGGTCGGGTCCTGGACTGGCTGGGCGCGGTCGTCGTCACTTTCGCGCTCGGGCTCGTCGCTTGGGCTCTGACCGACTGGACCGGGGGGCATGGCGGGATCGTCCCAGCGGCCGCGATGGCTGCAGGTCTCCTTGCGTTCGTCGTCTTCGTTCTCGTCGAGGATCGGCAGGGCCCGGATGCCATGATCCCGCTCAGCATGTTCGCGTCGAAGCCGCTGGTCGGCATCACGCTGCTGACGTTCTTGGTCTACGGTTCGCTTTCCGGGTTCCTCGTTCTTCTGCCCTACGTCCTCATCACGACCGCCGGCTACACCGCGCTGCAGATGGGTCTCGCTCTCGTACCCTTCCCCCTGATCATCGGGTTGGGATCGCCCTTCGCCGGCCGAGCGGCCGTGGCGGTCGGGTCTCGTCTCCCTTTGTCGATATCGCCGCTGATCGTCGGAGCCGGCATGCTTCTTCTGCTGCGGGTCGATGCGGACGCCACGTACCTGTTCGACGTCCTCCCTGCGATCGCGGTGATCGCCATCGGCATGGCGGGTACGGCGGCACCGCTTACGACGGCCATCCTCGGCGCGGTGGACGCCGCTCGCACGGGAACGGCATCCGGCCTCAACAGCGCCACGTCCCGCACCGGCGGTCTGATCGTGACCGCGCTGACGGGCACCGTGATCGCGCGTCATGGTCCTGCGATGATCGACGCGTTCCACGTCGCGGCCGTCATAGGCGCCGTCATGGCAGGAAGCGCCGCACTGATCGCCTACCTCTTCCTTTCACCTTTCCAGCCAGAGAATTGAGCAAGCCATGCCCGAACACAGAATCGTAGGAACGTACCGCGGCGTGGTGATCGACGTCGCGGCCTGGGACGCGGTCGGCGCGATGGTCGAACTGTCCTGCGCCGGCATGTTCACGCACGAAGTGGGCGACGCCCCCCTCGTCGGAGGTCTTCTGGATCTCGATACGGCATTGGACGGACGTCTGCGGACCCTGCGCGCGGAGCGGTCCTTCCGCGCCGAACGGATGGAGACGGTGATGCTCCGTACGCTGCCAACGGTGATCAGGGCGGAGGCAGTCCTGATGATCGGACTCGGGTCGCCCGACGACTGGACCGCGGACGTCATGGAACAGGCGACGAGGGTGGCCGTGCGTGAAGCCAACCGCGTGGGCGCCGAGAGCGCAGGCATCGCGCCCGGCATGCTGGACTCGGGGCTGACACCCGACCGGACGGGTTCGGCGGGCTCGGCAATGCTGCGCGGCGTGGTAGGTGCCATCGATGCCGAGATGCGTCTCGCGGAACTGGGCTTGGCGCTGCAGCCGTCGATGAAGTCCTGGACCTTCGGAACCGGTGCCGCTCACCTCGACGATGCCACGTCCCGGTTCCGCGCAGCGTTGCAGTCGATCGAACTACCCACCTCCTGAGCCTCCGGGCGTCGGACGCTGAACCTCGCGCCCGACGCTCCTCGGCGTTTCATGCCTTGGGTTCGGGGTCCGCGAGATCGACGGCCGGGATGGTCGCGGCCAGAAGCGTCGCCGCTGCGGTCATCGCCGCCAGGGACGCGAACACCAGGCGGAATGCCGAGGTGATGGCTTCGTGGGGAAGGCCCGCCCTTTCGGCGCCTTCGCCTCCGAGCAGCGCTTGCACCTTTCCGGCCGATCCCGGGGCGTAGTGTTCGATCGCGGCCAGGAGTATCGCGGCGGTGACCGCCGTTCCCGATACGCCGCCTACGGACCGGGAGAAGGACAGGGTCGCCGTCGACGCGCCCAATCTCGCCTTTCCTCCAGCCCACTGCGCCATGGTCTGCGCGGCGGGCATGGTCGTTCCGAGTCCCAGTCCGAACAGCACGGAGGATGCAGCGACGGCGATCGGGCCTAGGGTCAACGTGGCAGCCAGCGCCACGAAGCCGAGCGTCGCCATTCCCAGGCCCCAGACCAGCGGCCCCCGGGGCAGCCCCGTGGTGGACATCCGCATGCCGGCCCATGTCGATACGCATACCTGGGCGAGCGTCAGCGGAATGAGCAGGAGTCCCGCAAATGTCGGGCTCACATCGAAGACCAACTCGAGCATCAACGGCAGCTGGACCAACGCCCCGAAGAGCGCTGCGGCGAAGAGGAGTACGCAGAGCGCGGACTTCCAGACCACGGGCTGCGTGAGCAGTCCCGGTGAGAGCAGCGGAGCCGTCACCCGCCTTTCCACGGGCAGAAGCAGAGCCAGACCGAGCAGACCGATGCCGAGCAGGATGAGGACCGGCGCCGATGTCCATCCGAGCGAGGAGCCCAGACTGAGGGCGACCAGAAGGGCGAGGGTCGCGGCGACGAACATCGCGGTGCCTTGAACGTCGAGCGAGAAGCCGCCCTGTCCCTCTTCGGCTTCGACCCTCATCGCCGCGACGGCCGCCGCCAATCCGAGCGGTACGTTTACCCAGAAGATCCAGCGCCAGCCGACGTGCTCGGAGAGCAGGCCACCGAGGACGGGACCGAGCGTGCTGGCGGTCGCGAAGACGGCTCCGAACCAACCCTGGAACCGTCCTCGTTCCTTGGGGCTGACGGCTTCGCCGATCAGCGCCTGGGACAGCGTCATCAGCCCCCCGCCGCCGAGACCCTGAAGAGCCCGTCCGATGACCAGGACCGTCAGGTTGGGGGACAGCGCGCAGGCCACCGACCCGGCGATGAACAACGCCAGCGCACCGAGAAGCACCGTCTTGCGTCCGACGGCATCGCCCAGTCGGCCGTAGATCGGCGCTGCCACGGTCGCAGCCAGCAGATACGCGGTGACGATCCAGGTTATGTCGGCGAGACTGCCGAGCTGAGCGGCGATCACCGGGAGCGCCGTCGCGACGATCGTCTGATCCAGGGATCCGATGAACATCGCCGGAGCGACGGCCAGGAATATGCCCATGAACCGCAGCGTCTCGGAGGACGGTGCGGCCTGCTCCTCGGTTGCAGCGACCGGCGACGCCTCGACAGGCTTGGTTCCGGTCACTTCGCCGTGCCCGGACAGGAACGTGCTTGCTTCAGAGCGCCCCAACGGCCGACTTGATCGGGAACTGGGTTCCTTCGGACTCTGGTCGCGTAAATGGCGGGGTTCGTTGGGTCGGAGGTCATTCAACGGCTACTCGCGACAAGGCTTGGTGCAGCGAAAGCTATGCGGCGAAGTGACCGCGCTCTTGTCGAAAAACGGCGCGTTACGGACCGATCCGCTCCTGATCGACCTTCGCGGGCGGCGGGACGAGCCTAGACGACACGCCGAAGAGGATGAGCAGCGCGGTTTTGATCGGTTCGACCAAGCCATGACGGATTTCTTCAATGCTCGATGCCTCGATGCGCGCAATCCGAGGCGATCTCCGCTCAGCAATCGCCATTAAGGATTCATTCGATGACCGGCTGCACCCATCTCGATACCATCAAAGACGTCACCCCCAGCGCCGCCGGATGCCAGGAGTGCCTCGAGACCGGGTCCTGGTGGGTGCATCTCCGCCTCTGTCGCGAATGCGGCCATGTCGGCTGCTGCGACGAGTCGCCGAACCGGCACGCCACGAAGCATTTCCACGCCACTGGCCATCCCATCATCGAGGGATACGACCCGCCCGAGGGCTGGGGCTGGTGCTACGTCGACGGAATCGAGGTGCCGCTGCCGGATCAGACCGCCCAACCCGGCCCCATCCCCCGTTTCGTCTAGCGGGATGCGATCGCCTCTCCGAAGGAAGCGCCTGACGGGTCAGGCATTCCGGTCGAGGTATCGATGCACCGCCTGGATGACGATCGACCCTTCCCCCACGCCTGCCGCGACTCGTTTGACGGATCCCGCACGCACGTCTCCGACGGCGTAGATCCCGTCCCGGCTGGTTGCGTAAGGGGATTCCAAGGCCTTGCCTTCGGCGTCATGGCCGGTGAGTACGAAGCCCTTCTCGTCCAGCGGAAGACACGTCCTGAGCCATTCGGTGTTCGGCTCGGCCCCGATCATGACGAAAAGGCTTCCGCAAGCGATCCTCGTCGTCTCCCTGGTGCGGTCGTCGACCCACTCCACTTCCTGCAGGCTCGTTTCGCCGAATACGCCCGTGACCTCACTGAAGGGGTGCAGCGTGATCCGCGGCGACATCGCTATGCGCTCGACCAAATAGTCGGACATCGTCTCCGCCAGGCCCGACTTCCGGACTAGGATGTGGACGTGGCCGGCGTGTCGTGAGAGAAAGACCGCGGCCTGCCCGGCCGAGTTGCCACCGCCGACGACCACGACGTTCTGGTTCTTGCACAGGCTGGCCTCCATCGCCGTCGCCGCATACTGGATGCCGGCTCCCTCGTACCGTTCGTACTGGGGGACGGACAACCGTCGGTACCGCGCGCCCGACGCCACGACGACGGCCGATGCCAGTACGACCTGGCCGTCTTCGAGTTCGATGCGGAAGGGGCTCGTCGAGCAGTCCAGTCGGGTCGCCATCCGGGAGACGGCGATCCGTGCGCCGAACTTCTGCGCCTGGACCTGGGCGCGCCCGGCCAGGGCCTGTCCCGAAATGCCGGTCGGAAAGCCCAGATAGTTCTCGATTCTCGAACTGGTACCTGCCTGTCCGCCCGGGGCGAGGCCTTCGATCACCACGGTCTTCAGGCCTTCGGAGGCGCCGTAGGTAGCCGACGCCAGCCCCGCAGGTCCGGCTCCGATCACCGCGACGTCCCAGATCTCGTCGACGGCGAACCTTTCGGTCAGTCCCAGCTTGTCCGCGAACTCCGGCGTCGGCGGGTTCCGCATCACGGTCCGGTCAGGCGTTACGACGGCGGGCAAGTCGCCCGGCTCCAGGCCCAGTTCCACCATGAGGTCGACGCCTCGAGGGTCGCTCGCCGTATCCACCAGCCGGATCGGGTAGCCGTTCCTGATGGCGAAGCGCTCCAGGCGGAGGGTGTCGTAGGATGATGCGGGTCCCAGCAGCGTGATGCCAGCTTCCCCGTGATGGACGAAGCCCATCCGCCGCAGGATGAACGCACGCATCACCGTCTCGGCGATGTCGGACTCGGCCGTCATCAGCCGCTTGAACCCGGACTCGGCGATGCGCAACACGCGTACCGCGGTTATCGCGCGCGCGCTGACCAGCAGAGCGCGAGCGCTGAAGTGATCGAGTTCGCCGGTGAACTGGCCGCGGCGGTGGACCGTCAGGAGCCGCTCCGACCCCTCGCCGTCCTGATCCGCGGCGAAGATACCGATCTCGCCGCCGAGCACGACGAAGAAATCGGCGTGCCGGTCGCCGCGAGCGAAGAGCGGGGCGCCAGGGGGTAGCGCCTCCTCGACGCCGTAAGGGCGGATCCTGTCCGTCATCTCGTCGGACAAGACCGGGTACACTTGGCCGGTTCGCGCATAGGGATCATCGAGATCGACGGGAAGCTGCTGCACGGGCTGTTCCTCGGTCGCGCCGGAATGGCGCGAGCATCTCGAGCGGATATGCTAGAAAGCCGGCGATCCGGCTTGGTCGTGCATGACCCTAGTTGGACGGCTCTGCGTGATCGATGATCGATACTGCCGGAACGCCGCCCGCGCCCCGAGCCCGCCTTTTCAGTTTCATCGAATGTTCTGACGTACTTTATCTGACTGATCGATCATGTCAGCACCGCCTATCTCCATGGCAACGGAACGACGGAGGACGAAATGGGCAACGAGGCAACGACAGAACCGACCCTCAGCTCGCTGGAATGGCAAGCGGTGTCGGTAGCCCTGAGCGACGCTTCCATGTGTGGATGCGGTGCCACGGGGAAAGCTGGCGTGGCAGGTCGCCTCTTTCGCGCTCTGACCGGCAACAAGGGGCCCAGGCCGCTCGCGGACCCCAAGCTCGAGGCCGTTCGCGACTTCGTCTGCGAGACTAGTCGCCATCGGCGGATAGCCAGCGACTACGTCCCGGCTCTCCGTGCTTTCGGCTTCAACGATCGTCAGGTCGACGCGCTCGCGCTTCTGTCCGCCTGACCATCCTACCCCAAAGGAGATACGACATGATCGAACTTCGTCCCTTCGCTTCGCTCGGCGGCGCCAATCACGGCTGGCTCGACGCCAAACACCATTTCTCATTCGCGAACTACTACGATCCCAAGCGCGAGAGTTGGGGGAATCTCCGGGTTTGGAACGACGACACCATCGCACCACAGTCCGGATTTCCGCCGCATCCCCACCGCGACATGGAGATCATCACCTACGTCCGCGAGGGAGCGATCACGCATCAGGACAACCTCGGCAATGTCGGTCGCACCGAGGCCGGCGACGTGCAGGTGATGTCGGCTGGTACGGGCATCGCCCATGCGGAGTATAACAAGGAGGACGTCACGACGAAGATCTTCCAGATCTGGATCCAGCCGACCCGCTCGGGCGAGAAGCCGAGCTGGGGTGCACGTCCCTTCCCCAAGGGCGAGCGTTCGGGACGCTTCGTGACTCTGGCGTCGGGGTTCGCCAACGACGACGACGCTTTGCCGATACGCACCGACGCACGCATCGTCGCTGCGACGCTGAAGGCGGGCGAGACCGCGTCCTACCCGCTCGGGAAGGACCGACGCGCCTACCTCGTGCCTGCGACCGGCGCGATCGAGATCGACGGCACTCGCGCCAACGCGCGCGACGGCGTTGCGATCAGCGATGTCGAGACGCTTACGATCACGGCCGTCGAGGACAGTGAGATCATCCTGGTCGACGCCGCCTGACCTAATCAACGCCGGGCTTCGGCCCGGCGACCTCGTTACGGAGCTAGCCCATGTCCATCCGTTCCAGCGACATCGAAGGCGTCGAGCAGGTCATCCTGCCACCCGTCCGCGACCTTGGCGACGGCTTCACCGTCCGCCGCGCGCTGCCCTCCGCTCACAGACGGATGGTCGGTCCCTTCATCTTCTTCGATCAGATGGGTCCTGCCGCGTTCCGTGGGGGCGAAGGTCTCGACGTGCGCCCCCATCCTCACATCGGTCTGGCGACGGTCACCTACCTGCTGGAGGGGGAAATCCTCCATCGCGACAGCGTCGGTTCAGTGCAGGCCATCCGTCCGGGCGAGGTCAACTGGATGACGGCGGGCTCGGGCATCGTGCACTCCGAGCGTACCGGTCCTGAGAACAGGGTCAGTGGTGCATCCCTGTTCGGGCTGCAGACCTGGCTGGCGCTGCCTGCGGGGCTGGAGGAGATCGCTCCTGACTTCGCGCACTACAAGGCAAGCGAAATCCCGGTCGTGGAAGCCGACGGTACGCGGCTGACGCTCGTCGCCGGCCAGTCTGACGGGCTGGTGTCACCGGTGAAGACGTTCTCCGATCTCGTCTATGCAGACATCCATCTCCAGCCGGGCGCTCGGTACCAGTTGAAGGCCGAGCACGTCGAACGGGCGATCTACGTTGTTGGGGGAGCGATCGAAGTCGTCGGACAGACCGGTGGCTTTGCCACGGGCGAACTCGTCGTGTTCAAGCCCGGTGCGGAAATCCTCGTCCGGGCGCAACATGGAGCACGGCTGATGCTGATCGGCGGCGAGCCGTTTCCCGAACGACGGCATATCTTCTGGAACTTCGTGTCCTCGCGCGAGGAGAGGATCGAACAGGCGAAGTCCGATTGGAAGGCCGGTCGTTTCGCGCATGTCCCGGAAGAGCACGAATTCATCCCTCTTCCGGCCGAGCCCGAGCCGGTACGATATCCCTGACGTTCGACGCCGAGCGGCTTCGCGATCGCCCGGGATCTGCGGAGTGCGATCGGCAGCCAAGGAGGGCTACGCCGCGATGCCGAGGCAGTTATGCGGTCTGACGGCGTGGGCTCTCGATGGCGTCATCTCAAGACAGGGCGCTTCACCACTCTGTTTCTCACTCCAGCCGGCTTAAGGTGATCGAAGGCGCTGGCCACTACCGCGGACGATCTGACGGGGGCGCTGCAACCCCGTCAGATCACCGGACCGGGCCCTAACCGATTCTCACTTCAGCCGGGCTGCCGTTTCGGCAATCCGCCGCCCCTGGTAGCGCGCGCCGTCGAGTTCGTCGGCTGCGGGCTGCCGGCTTCCATCACCGTCCGCGATCGTGGTCGCTCCGTAAGGCGAACCGCCCCGCACCTTGTCGACGCCGACCTGAGCCTGGAACCCGTAATCCAGGCCGACGATCGTCATGCCGTGGTGCATCAGGTTAGTGATGATGGAGAACAGCGTTGTCTCCTGCCCGCCGTGCTGGCTCGCGGTCGACGTGAACGCGCCGCCCACCTTGCCTATGAGCTTGCCCGTGAACCACAGGCCGCCCGTGGCGTCCCAGAAGCTGGCCATCTGACTCGGCATGCGTCCAAAGCGCGTCGGGGAGCCGACGATGATGGCATCGTAGTCGGCGAGAGCATCGGGGCCTTCGATCAGGGCGTGCGCGCTCTCGGTCTTGAAGTGCGCCGCTTCGACGACCGCCTGCGGAACGGTCTCGGCCACCCGCCGCACATCCACGTTGGCGCCGGCGGATCGCGCGCCCTCTGCGACAGCGTCCGCCATCTGCTCGATATGGCCGTAGGATGAGTAGTAGAGCACCAGAACCTTGGTCATCGGAATATCCTTCTTTTCCGTTCGTCTGGATCGCGACCCGAACCCACGGAGGGAGGGAGGCTCGGGCCGCGAACCGTGAAACTTTTATCTCGTAGTCAGACGTTCTCGATCCTCAGGACCGGCGCCGTAGCCGCGCGCGTGGCGCGGCAGGCGTCTGCGTCCTGCGTCAGATCGACGCCGTAGGTCGGGATGATCCTCTTCAAGCCGGGCAACCACGCGTCGTCGGCGAGCTTGTCCGGGAAGCACCTCTCCAGGACCTCCATCGCGATGTAGGCCGCCGTCGAGGCGCCCGGGGAAGCGCCGAGCAGCGCCACGATCGACTTGTCGGCGGCGGAGATCAGTTCGGTCCCGAACTCCAGACTGCCGCCCCGGTCGGTCTTGTCCGGCTTGATGACCTGGACGCGCTGGCCCGCGACCGCCTCCTTCCACTCGACGCGCTTGGCGTTCGGGAAGAACTGCTTGAGCGTCTCGAACTGATGCGCCCCCGTCTGCATCACCTGGCCGACGAGGTACTCGGTGAGCTTCACGTTGTCCTTCGCGACGTTGAGGAGCGGGATCACGTTGTCGGGCGTGATCGAGTGGAAAAGGTCGGTCAGGGAACCGTGCTTGAGGAACTTGCTCGAGAAGCCGGCATACGGACCGAAGAGCAGCGAGGTCTTTCCAGCGACCACGCGCGTATCGAGGTGCGGGACCGACATGGGAGGCGAACCGCTCGCCGCCTTGCCGTAGACCTTGGCGTGATGGCGCGAGGTCACCGCGTCGATCTCGCAGCGCAGCCAGATGCCGCTGACCGGAAACCCGCCATAGCCGTCCCCTTCGGGTATGCCGGACTTCTGGAGGAGTTCGATCGAGGCGCCTCCGGCTCCGATGAACACGAAGCCCGCCGATACGGTCTGCCGCGTTTCGTCGTAGACGTCCTCGATCTCGACGTTCCACCGTCCGTCGTCCGTCCGCGTCAGATCGACGACCTTGCGGTTGTAGCGCAAATCGAAGTCGGATTGGGCCGACAGATGCTTGACGAGCAGATGGGTGAGCGATCCGTAGTCCACGTCGGACCCGGTGATCATCCGTGTCGCCGCGATTGGCTGGTCCTCGGCCCGGCCCTCGATGATCAGCGGCGCCCATCCGGCGATCGTCGTCCGGTCCTCGCTGTACTCCATGCCTTGGTAGCAGTGATGCGCCGACATCGCCTCGTACCGGGCCTTCAGGAACGCGACGTTCTCCGTACCCCAGACGAAGCTCATGTGCGGGCACGGGTGTATGAAGGCGCGAGGATCCGGGATCGCTCCCTTGGTGATGAGGAAGGACCATAGCTGACGCGATATGTCGAACTCGGTGTTGACCTTGAGCGCCTCGGAGATGTCGATGCTGCCGTCGGCACGCTGAGGCGTGTAGTTGAGTTCGCAGTTTGCCGCGTGTCCGGTCCCGGCGTTGTTCCACGCCTCCGAACTCTCCTGCCCGCAGTCGTCGAGCGTCTCGAACATGGCGATCCGCAGCGACGGATCGAGTTCCTTGAGCACGGTGCCGAGAGTCGCGCTCATGATGCCGGCGCCGATCAGGACGACGTCGGGCTTCGAGGATGTCGGAGTGATCATGCCGCGTCTCCCTTCGGCTTGAAGTTCAGTTCGGCGCCCTCGCGATAGACGACGTAGGCCCTGCGCCACGGCTCTTCGCCGATCAGCCGCCACTTGTGACCACTTCCGCTGTCGTCCTGCGCCAGAAGGACGTCACCCGGGCGGATGGTGAACGTCGCTCCGGACTTCGTTTCGAATTCGAGCGTACCGGAAAGCGTGATGACGAACCGCGGGACCGGGTCCTGATGCCATTCGAACGATCCTCCGGACCGCGTCTCCTGGAACGAGACCGCGACGGCTTCGACCGGCGAGCCGACGAAGTCGCCACGGGCGCCTTCGGTCATCTGGATGCTTCCCTCTTCGAAGAGGGAGTCACCATCGGAACCGGTCCACATGCGGACGCATCGGATCATCGAATATCTCCAGGCAGGCTGCGGCGAAATCTGGGTGAGTGCGCTCGGCGCTTCATGGGATGCTTCTGCGCGACCGTGGGCCCTGCGCGATTGTCGAATTCGAACGCGATTCGGCGCGTTCGGACATAGGCGACGTTTCAACGGGCCGATCGGCGCTTCTATCGGGTGGTCGATTTCTGACGGGCTGATGCACCGATCCGGCCCGGACTCGACTACATCGTTTTTTGATCGTTCGGCGGAGGATGCGACAAGGTTTCCGGCCGCCGTTGTCCTAGGGCAGGTCAACCGATGCTGTGCGTCCGTGGCCTCGTCGAGGAGCGGCATGGCGGCAAAGCAGTTTTATTCCGGAGTTTGTGATGACGACCGAAGCGCAGATGACATCCGGAGCCGCCGGGACCGGAAGGTCCCTTTCGACGAGCATGACGTTCGCGATGGCGATTGCCGCCGGCGTCGCCGTCGCGAACATCTACTACAATCAGCCGATGCTCGGGGTCATGGAGAGGGAACTGCCCGGCCGAATGACGGGGTTCGTGCCGACAGCGACGCAACTCGGGTACGCTGCCGGACTCTTCCTGCTCGTGCCGCTCGGCGACCTGGTCGAACGCAAGCGTCTGATCGTCATCCAGTTCGGGGTGCTGGCTGCCGCCCTGGTCGCTGCGGCGCTTGCTCCCACCGCGGGGCTGGTGATCCTCGCGTCGCTTCTGCTGGGCGTCGCCTCGACGGTCGCACAGCAGATCGTACCGCTGGCCGCTCACCTCTCCGCACCCGATCGTCGCGGGGCGACCGTCGGGACCGTGATGTCGGGAGTTCTCTGCGGCATTCTGCTGAGCCGGACGCTTGCCGGGTTCGTCGCGACGCATGCCGGCTGGCGGGAGATGTTCTGGCTCGGCGTACCCATGGCTCTGGCGGCTGGCGCCTGGATGGCTTGGACGCTGCCCCGCAGTCGACCGACGACGGATCTCTCCTACGGCCAACTGCTGCGATCCCTGGTCGGGCTGTGGCGCGAGTTCGGTGAACTGCGTCTGGCGGCCGTCACGCAGTCGCTCGTCTTCGCGGCCTTCACGGCGTTCTGGACGATACTGGCGTTCCGCCTTCAGGAACCGCGCTTCGGTCTAGGCGCGGACGTGGCGGGGCTCTTCGGCATCGTGGGTGCGGTGGGCATTCTCGCGGCTCCCCTCGCCGGACGCTATGCGGACAGGAAGGGACCTCGTCCGGTCATCGCGCTCGGGGCCGCCCTCACCCTCGTCTCCTGGATACTATTCAGTCTATGGACGTCGATCGCCGGGATGATCGTCGGCGTGATCGTACTCGACTTCGCGGTGCAGAGCGCACTCGTTTCCAACCAACACGTCGTCTACGCGCTGAGACCCGAAGCACGTGCACGACTGAACACGATCTTCATGGGCGGGATGTTCCTCGGGGGGGCAGCCGGATCCGCTGCCGCCACCCAGGCCTGGACCGCGGCCGGTTGGTTCGGGGTCTCCGTTCTCGGGGCCTTACTGGCGCTCTGCGCCACCGTGATCCAGTGCGTGAGCCTGATCCGCAGACGCTGAGGGGTACGGCGACGAAGTCGGCCGTACCCGAGAACACGACCGCTGCCTCGTGAAGGTCGTCGAGCGTCTGGCCAGCGCCTGAGGCCGGCGAAGCGTGTCGAAAGGCGCGATGACCCGCGTGCCCGGCGCTTCCATGTTGAGGGACACGTCGAAACCTATACCATCGTATAGTCGCGCTGGTTGCGCACAAGGCTCTAGTCACGACGGACCGGAAGACGGCGGGCAACCGGGCCCGGACGCATCCCGTGTGGTGCCCAGGCATCTGGCGGCAGTGGAGATCGGCACGTGAACGAGAGTGCGGTCCATTACCGCTTCGGACGTTTTCAGTTCATCCTTCCGCAGTTGACGCTCACCCGCGACGGCGAGCCGGTGAAGCTCGGGGGGCGCGCCCTCAACCTGCTCGCCGTGCTGGCCGAGGCGAATGGTTCGCTGGTGACGCGATCCTCGCTGCTCGAGAGCGTCTGGCCTGGTCAGGCGATCGACGAAAGCGCGATTCGGGTCCACCTGTCCGCGGTCCGCAAGGCGCTCGCCGAGGGCGGCGCCGGCGAAAGCGCGATCGTGAACGAAGCGGGACGCGGCTACCGACTGGCGCTTCCGGTGGTTAGAGAGGCGCACGGTCGCGTTGACGAAGAGCCGATCGCGTCTACAGGCGCAGCCGTCGCAACGCCGCTGCCTGTCCGCCTCGGATCGGTCTGGGGTCGCGACGCGATCGTTGCGGCGCTGGCGGAGGAACTCGGCCGGCGGAGGTTCATCACGATCGCCGGCCCGGGCGGGATCGGCAAGACGACTGCCGCCCTGCAGATCGCAGCACTGGTCAGCCGGGATGCCGGATCGACGGCTTGCTTCGTGGACCTGGCGCCCGTTGACGATTCCGCGAACGTGGAGGCGGTCGTAGCTTCGGCGCTGGGCCTGCCGCCCTCCGGCGGGGATCTTCTGGATCGCATCTCGGCCTCGGGTTCGGCGATGCCGACGCTCCTTCTCTTCGACAACTGCGAACAGGTCGTCGACGCGGCGGCTGGCGTCGTCGAGGACCTTCTTCGCACCATTCCGTCGCTGTCCGTGCTTGCGACGAGCCGGGAACCGCTGCGCGCCGAAGGTGAATGGGTGCACCGTCTGGCGGCCCTGGATTTTCCAGCGGTGGAGGACGAACTCGATCTGGACGCGGAGCGGACCTATCCTGCGGTCGCCCTGTTCGGCGAGCGGGCGCGCGCGGTCAACGGCGCCTTCCGGTTGGGGCCCGATACCATGCCGGCCGTGATCGAGATCTGCCGGAAGCTCGACGGCATGCCTCTTGCGATCGAATTCGCCGCAGCACGCTGCGATCTCATGGATCCCAGGCTGATAGCGGCCGGTCTGGACGACCGGTTCGGGCTTCTGACCCGTGGTCGGCGGACCGCCCTCCCCCGCCACAAGACGCTGCGGGCGGTCCTGGACTGGAGCTACATGCTCCTTGAACCGACCGCGCAGCGACTGCTCGATCGGCTTTCTCTGTTCCGGTCGGGCTTCGACGCGGACGCTGCGATGGCGACGGCGGTCGGCGCCGGCCTGTCACCGTCGGCCGCCCGCGACGCGCTTGCGGATCTCGTGGCCAAGTCGCTCGTCGGAGGCGTGACGAGTTCACGAAGCGTGCGGTTCCGACTGCTGGACACCACACGTCACTACGGACTGGAGCGGCTGGATGAACGCGGAGAGGGCGCAGAAGCCAGACGCGTGCACGCAGACCATCTGCTAAGTGTCTTCGAGAACAGCGCAGCCGCCTGGGAGGGCAAGGCCCCGAGGGAGTGGCTGACGGCCTACATCGGGCATATCGAAGACGTCCGTGGCTCGCTGCTCTGGGCGAACGGCGAAGGGAGCGCGCCTGCGCTGGCCGTCGAACTCCTGATCGCGAGTGCCGCCCTATGGTTCCACCTCTCGCTGCCCCGTGAGTTCCTGGTGCATGCGGAGACCGCCATCGCCGCGATGGACGGCGGCGCCGTGAATGGCGGACTGCAGATCGAACTGCTTTCCGCCTACGGCCATGCCTTGTGGCATACGCGAGGCCCCGTTCCCGAGATGCGGGACGCCTTCGTCCGCGCGATGGCCCTGGCGGAAGCGAATGGATCGGATGCATTGGCGTTGCGTGCGCTGTGGGGCGTCTGGGCTTACCACATACTCGCCGGCGAATATCCTGACAGCCTGACGCTCGCCCGGCGCTTCGCCGATGCCGTCGGTCCCGAAGGTGATCTCGCGGGCCGTCAGACGGGCGCCCACATGCTCGCCCTGTCGTACCATTTCGCTGGCGACCACGACGCGGCGGCCTCTTACCTCGACGACGTATTGGCCGGCGACGACGTTCCCGAACGGGCCAATCACGCGAACCATGCTCAGGTAGACGGCAAGATCGCGGCGATGAGCCTCATGATGCGCCTGCGTTGGCTGCACGAAGGCGATATCGCCGGAGCGTTGGAACTGGCCTGCGCCTGCGCGGACGATGCGGTGCAGATCGATCATGCCCTGTCGTCCTGCTACGGCCTGGCCATCGGGTGCATTCCCGTAGCGATCGTCGCGGGGAAGACGGCACTCGCGCGCGAATGGATCGCGGTCTTGGCGGACCATACCGGGCGACATGGGCTCGATCACTGGGCGACGTTCGTCGCCGGTTATCGACACGCGTTGGATGATCACGAAGTCCTAGCCGAAGGTACCAGGATGCAGCGGGAGATGTTCGAAGTCGCTGCCGACGGATTCGCGGAAGTCGCCTGGAACCTCGCCGTGAAGGCGTCGGCTTAACACCTCTTCCCAACGCTTAACTCACGCCCCCGTCCGGGGCGCGGCATCATGCCTTCATCAAGCCGGTCCGACGGATCGGCGCTTGGAGGACAGAGATCATGACCGCACACGCCATCCAGGAAGCCGACAGCACGCCGTTCGCCATCCTCGCCGCTATGCTGGAGGACGCAGCCAATTCGATCGACCGCGACATCGGTTTCGCGCTCGATCGCATCGTGGCCGTCCGCGACATGCTGCTCGGCCGTCAGTCGAAGGCGGTGCCTCAGCCGGAATCGGGCGGCCTCGCGCCCTGGCAGGCGCGTCAGGTCGCCGCCTACGTCGACGCCCATCTGGACGCAACGATCTCCAATGACGACCTGGCCGCCGTCGCACGTCTGAGCACCGGCCATTTCTGCCGCGCGTTCCGCCAGACCTTCGGTACGACCCCACACGCCTTCGTCATGCAGCGGCGGGTGGACAACGCGTCGACGATGATGATGCGCAGCAGCGAGCCGCTGGCCATCATCGCGGCGGCCTGCGGCTTCACCGACCAGGCGCATCTCAGCCGCCTCTTCCGCCGCCTAAAGGGCGACTCGCCTGCTACGTGGCGTCGTCAGTATGCGGCCCGCCCGCTTGCCCTTGCCGCCTGATCCCGGAGAGCAGAGCGGTCATGACTTCGAACCACGCGCGGATCGATCGAAACGTGCTGGTAGCGGCATCGCATCATCACCCGGCTCTCGATCCGGTCGTTCAGACCTTTCTCGATCGCTGCGGCGAAGGCCAAGCCGTCGACGGTCTTCTACATGATGATCGCCACACCGACTGCGACGTGTTTCGACCCCGGGGCGACGGAGCACGAACCGTTCCGGTCATCGTCTACGTCCACGCGGGATCGTCGGAAGATCGGGCCGAGGCGCTTCAGAGTATCGCCGATCGCTCCGGCGCCGCAGTGCTACCGGTCGCGATCGAACCGGATGCAGGTCCCGCCGCCTCCGAACGGCGGGTGAACGAACGGTTGGCGTCGCTCGCCTCTGCGACTCCATGCCTGATTGACCCGTCCCGGTTAACCTTCGCGGGCGATGGTCTCGGCGCGCTGTCGGCACTCGCGTGCGCGGGCGGCCCGCCCGGTGCAGGCAGTCGGGCATCGCTGCTCGTGCTCATTACCCCGGTGTTCGGACCTCCCGCGGGCGGCTTCGGCACGCACCGGATGAATGAAACGGCGGCCGATGCGTGCGCACGGAGCGGGCTCACCCTGACTGGTCCTGTCGGTTGGCCAGCCGACCGGTCCCGCGACTGGCTTAGGCGACTGCCTCCGATCCTGCTGCTTACGGCGGAGATCGACCCGTTCCGCGACGGAGCGGAGCACTTCGCACGCAGGATGATGGCGACGGAGCACGAGATCTCCGCGCACCGGAGCCTAGGCATGATTCACGACTTCTCGTGGCTTCCGCCGCTCGTGCACGCCCGCGGCGCCCTCGACGCGCAGCGCCTCGTGGCCAGCGCGGTCCGCGAGGCATTCTACTTCGCGACCAACCCGGACGCCCGCACGTGCTGAGGCCTTCCGATCGTGTCGTCGCACTGCTGCTACCTGTTGCGACACGTATCGAGTGTTCGAATGCCGCTGGCCCGTTCGAGGCATCGCATCAGCCTGTACGGCAGCAGTTCGAAATGTTGGACTGACGCCGCTCCGATCGAGGTGCATGGTCGGATCAAGACGACGTAGTGCGATAGGACGGGCAAAGATGGACAACAGAATCGGCGAGCTTCAGGTCTTCCTTCGGGTAGTCGAGACCGGGAGCTTCTCCGAGGCGGGCCGGGTGCTGCTGACGACCCCCTCCACCGTGAGCAAGCTCATCGCTCGCATGGAGGCGAGGCTCGGTGTTCGGCTGATGGAGCGTTCGACGCGAGCGCTTTCCCTGACCGACGAAGGCAAGCTCGTCTACGAGCGCGGCAAAGCCCTCGTCGCGAACTTCGAGGAACTCGAACTCGACATCGCCAAGGGCGCCAGTCAGGCGCGCGGGACCGTCAGGGTGAACGCGTCTATCGGTTTCGGCACGATGGGACTGGTGCCGCTGCTTCCGGAGTTCTGGGATGCCCATCCCAACATCGTCGTCGATCTTTCCGTATCCGACGAACTGGTCGACCTGTATCTCGACAGGACGGACATCGCGTTCCGGATCGGCACTCTCGTCGACTCGAACTTGATCTCGCGTCGGATCGGTGCGGCGCAGAGGAAGATCGTGGCCTCTCCTGCCTACCTTGAGCGGCACGGTACGCCAACTGCGGTCGAGGATCTCGACCGGCACAACTGCCTGGGATTCAACTTCCGCCGCGCGGCGCCCGTCTGGCCGCTGAGGGAAGCGGGCGCCGTCGTGAACCGCACGGTGCGCGGAAACTTCCTGACCAACAACGGCGGCACGGTGCGGCATCTCGCGATCGCCGGCGCCGGCTTGGCACGCCTGGGCGAGTATCACGTCCGTGACGACATTGCGGACGGCCGTCTGGTAGAGGTCCTTTCGGAAGCCGGATGTGGCGACGAGGAGGATGTCCATGCGCTCTACATCGGTGGCCCGCTGATGCCTCAACGTGTCCGTCTGTTCCTCGACTTCTTCGTGCCCCGGCTGCAGCAGTTCATCGCCAATGATCTCGCCGCGGGTCCCGGCGCGTCCGGACGGCACATGCCGACGTCGAGGCCGTCGACGATCTAACCCGGCCTCCGCAAGAGGAATGCGGCCTGACGGGCGCCGGTCATCCGGCGCCCACGTACCTTCGATACCGAGCGAAAGCCGGAGCCGGCTCTGACGAACCGAAGGCGGCCCGGCTGTTGTCCCCATCAGGGCGGCAATGTCGAGACTGCGACCGGCCTATCCGTGGCCCGAGACGTCCGTGCCATGCTCCGACCGGTCATACGACATGCCGCGTGATGCGGATGTGACGGCCCCGCCCCTACTTGGCCTGGGGGCGGAACCGTCGCCATCGTATCATGCGGGCAGAGGAGCCTCGGGCGAGACCAGCCCGGCCAACCGCAGTTCGTTCCAGAATGCGGAAGGGATCGGCGCTTCGGCCAAGGCGAGGTTCTGGGCGCTTCGGCCCGGGCGGCTGGCGCCCGGAATGATCGCGGCGACCGCCGGGTGGGCCAGACAGAACTGCAGGGCCGCAGCACGCAGATCCACCCCATGCCGTTCGGCCATCGCCTTGAGGCCGTCGACGCGCTCCTGCATCTCCGGAGTAGCCTTCTGGTACTCGTAGTGCTCGCCGCCCGCCAGGATACCGGAGTTGTACGGTCCCCCGACCACGATCCCCGCTCCGCGGCGTTCGGCCTCGGGCATGAGCTTGGCGAGCGCGTCAGCGTGATCGAGAAGAGTGTATCGTCCAGCCAGGAGGAAGCCGTCCGGATCCGCCCGTTCGAGTGCGATCACGCACGGCTCGACGCGGTTCACTCCGAGGCCCCAGCCTCCGATCACCCCTTCGTCCCGCAGTCGGGTCAAAGCAGCGCCCGCACCTTCGAGTGCACCGTCCAGAACCTCGACCCAACGATCACCGTGGAAGTCCTTGGCTGCGTCGTGGATCCAGACGTAGTCGATGCGATCGGTCCGGAGCCGTTCGAGGCTTTCTTCGATCCCGCGAAGAGCGCCGTCGTACGAATAGTCGTACACCACCTTGTTCTTCCGTCCGAACTCGAACAGGCCTCCCTTCTCGCCGAGATCCGCCTTGCCGACCTCCATTTCGTCCAGGATGCGCCGTCCGACCTTGGTGCTCAGGAGATACTCGTGGCGGGGACGCCCCTCGAGAGCGATCCCGGTCCGGATCTCGGAAAGCCCTGCACCGTACATCGGAGCGGTATCGAAATAACGGATGCCTGCGTCCCAGGCGTCGGCGACGGTCGCGATCGCCTCCTCCTCGGGGATGGCACGGAACATGTTGCCGAGCGGTGCGCCGCCGAAACCTTGTCGCAGCGGGATGGAGATCGTCATCGGTCATACCTTTCGTGGATGGGGACGAGGCAGGAAGACCTCATCGCGGCCAATTCGCCGGCTCGGTAGTCATATGCATCGCCCCAGGCGTCGTGATTAGAGCATGCGCACTCCCATCACCTGCGACGCCGGTTCACAGATCGTCTAGCGGCGTTCGCTGCAGCGGTTTTGTACGATCCCGCTGGAAATACGCGAAAACGGCTCTGACCTCCTGCGACGAGAGAGATGTCGCGAGGGTTCGATCAGCATCCGTTCGTACGGACGAGCAAGAGTAGCGCGGCCGCCCAGGGCAAGGACCCGTGGTTCGGCCGATCTCAGAAGACGCTGCCTGCGTTCGACCCACGACCTCGTTCGCCGGGCGCTGCGGCGATCGCCAAGACGTAGGTGTCTCGGCCGAGCCGCGGTCAGATGTCGCTTAGTCCGGGTAGTTCTACATCCGAGCGACCGAGTTCGACGAACTGGTCCAGCAGCCAGGATGCGGCAGGTCCCGGGGGAGCGTCGCGGCGCCACACCCCGGCGAAACGGTAGGTCCCGCCGAGATGATCCGGCATGCGCAGCCGGACCAGGGTTCCCGCCATAAGGTCGGCTTCGACCATGCCCAGCGGCATGTTGCCCCAACCGATCCCTTCGCGGAGCAGAGAGTGCTTCGCGCCGAGATCTGCGAGCCGCCAGGTCCGTGCGCTCAGTACCGAGAAGTCCCTCCCCTGGGTAAGGGGAGACCGGTCCGTCAGTACGAGCTGTATGTGACCTCGGCCGCTGCCCAATTGAGGAGTCGTCATTCGGGCAAGCGGATGGTCGGGAGCAGCCACCGGTACCATGGTGACGGAACCGGCTGGAAGCCGGTCCAGTTCGTCCACCCCTGCTGCCAGGGGTCCGGAGATGCCGAGGACCGCGCTGCGATCGAGAACCAGGGAAGCCACCGCGCCCAGTGCTTCGACGTGAAGGCGCAGGCTGACGGTCGGGAACTCCACGTTGAATGCTCGGAGCACCGAACCGAGCCGCGACGCCGGCAGCATCACGTCGACGGCGAGGTTCACCTCGGCTTCGAGTCCGTCGAGCAGTCCCTTGACCTTCGCCCGCAGCCCGTCGAAGCCCTGACCGATCGTTCGAGCCTCCGCCAGAACGGCACGCCCCGCGTCCGTCAGCTTCGGCTTGCGTGTGCCTTCGCGATCGAAGAGCAGCACGCCCAGTTGCGCCTCAAGGTTCGCTATGCCGTAGCTGACCACCGACACGGCTCGGTTCAGATGCCGCGCAGCCCCCGCGAAGCTACCCTGATCGACGACCGCCAGAAACGTACGAAGCTGCTCGTAGGTAGGGTTGCCAGGGTTCGACATATCAACTTTCCTGTATGATCCGTGCGACATTATCGCCCTGATCAGAAAAGTCGATGCTCCCTATCTCCGGTTCTCAGCGCGGATCGATCGTCCTCGCTACACAAGGAGACATTCGATGATCGACGTTCGACCATTTGCGAAACTCGGCGGCGCCAACCACGGCTGGCTGGACGCCAAGCATCACTTCAGCTTCGCGAGCTATTACGATCCCGACCGCATGGACTGGGGTTCGCTGCGGGTTTGGAACGATGACGCGATCGCGCCGAAGGCGGGGTTTCCACCTCATCCGCACCGCGACATGGAGATCATCACCTACGTCCGCGAAGGCGCCATCACGCACGAGGACAACCTCGGGAACAAGGGAAGGACCGAAGCGGGCGACGTCCAGGTCATGTCTGCAGGGACGGGCATCGCCCATTCAGAATACAACGACGAGGACGTGACGACGAAGATCTTCCAGATCTGGATCGAACCCAGCCGTAGAGGCGAGAAGCCCGCCTGGGGAGCCAAGCCATTTCCGAAGGGCGCCCGCTCCGGCCAGTTCGTCGTCCTTGCAAGCGGCTTCGACAACGACGCGGACGTACTGCCCATCCGTACCGACGCCAGGGTCGTGGGCGCTACGCTGAAGGCCGGCGAAACGGCCGAATATACGCTCGGTGCGAACCGCCGCGGCTACCTCGTTCCTGCATCCGGCGCGGTCGAGGTAAACGGCCAGCGGGTCAACGAACGCGACGGCGCAGCGATCAAGGACGAGGAAACGCTTCGCGTCATGGCGATCATGGACAGCGAAGTCGTCCTGGTCGACGCGGCGTGAACCGTCGCCGCCGATCGGAAACGATCGGCGGCGCTCCGTTGCGCAATCTAGCCGACGCCAGCTTCAGGTCCAGAATACCGCGGTAGGGGTCGTGCCAGCCGTGAGACATCGGATCGCGGGCGCCACGGCCCTACCGGCATCGACCGGCTCAGCCGCTTGGCGTCACCAAGATCGCGGCGGTCAGCATCCGGCGTGCGTATCATGGCGCTGCGGTCCCTCTGGATGGCAAGCCGGCGGGATGGCTTCGACAGAGGCGGGCAACGCGCGCTTCGGCCAACTCGTCCGTCGATTCGACAATCACGGCGCGACGGTCCGGTCCATTTCCCCTGAGGTCATACAAGCCTGAAGGAAAAACGAGATGAAGTCCCTACTAGCCGCATCGACGATGCTCATCGGTACCCTGCTGCCGTTGTCAGCGGCGGTAGCCGAACCGGCCCGCCCGGCCGCATCCGCAGAAGCCACTCCCGCCGCGTCGGAGGTCACCGTGGTACTCGTGCACGGTGCATGGGCAGATGGATCGAGCTGGTCGAAGGTCATTCCCCTTCTGCAAGCCAAGGGCATCAAGGTGCTCGGCGTTCAGAACCCGCTGACGTCGCTCGCCGACGACGTCATCGCCACGAAGCGCGTCCTGGCCGATGCGACTGGCCCCGTCGTCCTCGTCGGACACAGCTGGGCCGGCACGGTCATCACTGAGGCGGGCACCGACCCCAAGGTCAAGGCTCTGGTCTACGTGGCGGCCTTCGCCAACAAGGAAGGCCAGTCCGGCGGCGATCTCGTGGCCGCCTATCCGAAGACGCCCGCTCTCGGGACCGTCTGGGACGACGGTCACGGCTTCCTGCGTCAGACCGAGCAGGGCATGCTCGACAACTTTGCCGCAGATCTGCCGCGGGCCGAAGCGCGGACGATGTTCGTTACCCAAGGCGCGCTCGCGGCCAGCACCTTCGGGGACAAGGTCACCGTTCCCGCGTGGCGCACGGTCCCGTCGTGGTACGTCCTCTCGGCGAACGACCGGGTCATCGCGCCTCAGATGGAGCGTGATCTCGCCGCCGAGATGAAGGCCAAGACGACCGTGCTTCAGTCGAGCCACGTCTCGCTTCTCTCGCATCCGAAGGAAGTCGCCGCCGTCATCGAGGACGCGGTCGCATTCGTGACGAAGGGCACAGCGAAGTGATTGCCCGGGTGTCTGACCGCACGATCGGGATCATCCCGCTCCTTGCGGCGCTCCTAACGCCGGCGATGGTGGTCACGCCGGTCACCCCCGCCTTCGCGTCCGCCGCGGCCGTGGGCGGACAGGCACCCGGCTACTACAGGATGCACATCGGCCGCTTCGAGGTGACCGCCCTTCTCGACGGGACGCATCCGTTCCCGGCTGAGAAGCTGGCGGTCGGTGCGAAGCCCGGACAGGTCAACCAGCTGCTCGGCAGACAGGACCTCAGTTCGCCGTTCGAAGGGATGATCAACGCGTTCCTGGTCAACATGGGCGACAAGCTCGTCCTGATCGATACAGGCGCCGGCAATCTCTACGGCAAGGACGGCGGCGGCCTCGTTGCTGCCATCAGGGCGGCCGGCTACACGCCCGACGAGGTCGACGACATCTTCATCACCCATCTGCACGAGGACCACGCTGGGGGCCTCATGATCGACGGCAAGCCGGTCTTCGCCAACGCGATCGTCCACGTGTCGAAGCTCGACTCGGACTTCTGGCTCGACAACGCCAACCAAGCCAAGGTCGGCGCACTTCTCAAGCCGTTTTTCCCGGCCATCCAGAAGGTCGTCGCGCCGTACATCGCCGCCGGCCGCTTCAAGCCATACGCCGACGAGACGGCGCTGCTTCCCGGCCTAACGCCCATCGCGGCGCCGGGACATACTCCGGGGCACCATTACTATCTTCTCGAAGACGGTGGTCAGGCGATGCTGTTCTGGGGCGACACCGTCCACATGCTGCCGGTCCAGGTTCCCGATCCGAAGATCGCGATCGAGTACGACTGGAACGTCCCGCTTGCGATCAAGGCTCGCGAGCACGCGCTTGCACTAGCGTCCAGCAAGGGTTGGTGGGTGGCCGGCGCGCACATATCCTTCCCTGGGATCGGCCATGTCCGGACAGCAGGCGGAAGCGCGGGCGAATACCGGTGGATACCGGCCAACTACACCTTGAACCGCTGAGAAGCGTTGCCGGCGTCCGTGTCCGAGGCAGGACCAACAGCCGGCTGGCGGCCGAGAGAGGATCCCGATGAACACGGAAACCATCAGACTGCTTGAGACGATTCGCCAGTTGTTGGCGGACACGCTGACCCACGCGGACGCGATCGGCGAGCACGTTATCGCGGCCAATGTCTCGATGGCTCTCGAACTCACGGCGGCGCGTCTCGGTGGCAAGCCCTTCTGATGCGGACGCGGGCATCCGCTTCCTACGTGGGATCGGACGCTCCGAACCGAAGATAGATAAGGACGTGACATGAGGAAGATCGGATTCCTATCGTTCGGCCACTGGTCGCCCTCGCTGCAGTCCGCGACGCGCTCGGCGGGCGACACGCTTCTCCAGTCCATCGATCTCGCGGTGGCTGCCGAGGATCTCGGCGCCGACGGTGCCTACTTCAGGGTCCATCATTTCGCCCAACAGCTCGCCTCGCCCTTTCCCCTGCTGGCGGCGGTCGGCGCTAGGACGAAGAGTATCGAGATCGGCACCGGCGTGATCGACATGCGGTACGAGAACCCCTTCTATATGATCGAGGACGCCGGCGCGGCCGATCTCATCAGCCGTGGCCGGCTGCAGATTGGTATCAGCCGGGGATCGCCGGAGCAGGTCGTCGAGGGCTGGCGCCACTTCGGCTATGCTCCCACGGAAGGACAGACCGATGCGGACATGGGCCGCGCTCATGCGGAGGTTTTCCTCGATCTCCTGAAGGGCGAGGGCTTCGCGCAGCCGAACCCTCGTCCAATGTTTCCCAATCCGCCGGGTCTGCTTCGTCTTGAGCCGCACGCCGACGGTCTGCGCAGGCGCATCTGGTGGGGCTCGGCCTCGAACGCGACCGCGCTTTGGGCAGCGGAGCAGGGAATGAACCTCCAGAGCTCCACGCTCAAGGCCGACGAGACCGGAGAGCCGTTCCATGTCCAACAGGCCGATCAAATCCGCCGCTACCGACGCGCATGGGACGAAGCCGGACATGCATGGCAGCCGCGCGTCTCGGTATCGCGGTCCATCTTCCCCCTCATGGACGACAGGGACCGGTCTTACTTTGGACAGGGGGACGCCGGCGACCAGAGAGGCGTCATCGACGACATGCGCGCCATCTTCGGGCGCTCCTACGCGGCGGCTCCCGACGCGCTCATCGAGGAGTTGCGCGCGGACGAGGCGATCGCCGAGGCCGACACGCTCTTGCTGACTGTGCCCAATCAACTGGGCGTGGACTACTGCGCCCACGTGATCGAGGCGGTCCTGCACGACGTCGCGCCAGCGCTCGGATGGCGTTGAGCGAGGCCGGAACCGCCGGCACCAGTTCGAACCGATAGAGACGTTAGGATCATCCGTGGCAAAGCTATTCCAACCCCTGTCCGTCGGCGGACTTCGTCTGCCGAACAGGATCGTGATCGCACCGATGTGCCAGTATTCGGCGGTAGATGGCCAGATGACCGATTGGCACACCATCCATCTCGGAGGGCTCGCCCTTTCGGGCGCGGGCCTGCTCACGATCGAAGCCACGGCCATCGAGCCTGCGGGACGGATAAGCTACGCCGACGTCGGACTTTGGGACGATGCCACCGAGGCCGCTATGGCGCGCACGCTTGAGAGCGTTCGCAAGTGGTCGGACATGCCCATCTCAATCCAGTTGCCCCACGCCGGGCGGAAGGCTTCGACGGAAGTGCCCTGGAAGGGCGGCGGGCAGATTCCGGCCGACCGGATCAATGGCTGGCAGACGCTGGCGCCGTCGCCGTTGCCTCTGGATGATCGGAGGGATGCTCCGGTCGAACTTGATCACAGGGCCATGAGGCGAATCCTCGGCGGGTTCGTCGACGCGGCACGGCGGGCTGCGAGGCTGGGACTGGACGCGGTCCAGCTCCATGCGGCGCACGGCTACCTGCTGCATCAGTTCCTCTCTCCGTTGTCCAACCACCGCACTGATGAATACGGTGGCGACCTAGCCAACCGGATGAAATTCCCCCTCGACGTCTTCGATGCCGTGCGAGACGCGTTTCCGAGCGACAGGCCGGTAACCGTGCGCATCTCCGGCTCGGACTGGGTCGAAGGGGGTTGGGACATCGAGCAGACCGTCGCTTTCGCCAAGGCGCTGGAGAGGCGGGGATGCGACGCAGTCCACATATCGAGCGGCGGGCTCGATCCTGGCCAGCAGATCCCCCTCGGACCGAACTACCAGGTGCCGTTCGCACGAGCCGTTAAGGAAGCCGTCGTATCGATGCCCGTGGTCGCCGTGGGTCTGATCACCGAGTTCGAACAAGCGGAAGCGATCATCGGAACCGGTGACGCGGACATGGTCGCGCTGGCACGTGCGATGCTCTACGATCCGCGCTGGCCATGGCACGCGGCGGCCCATCTGGGCGCGAGCGTGAAGGCGCCCGATCAGTATCTTCGGTGCCAGCCGCGCCGATACCGCGATCTCTTCCAGACGGCGGGGGAGGCCGACCCGAAACCCTGAAGCCGGCGGCTCGCATCTGAAGCGACTGCGCGCCTGAGGTACGCACTTTTGGAGCCGCCGATCTCGAAGGCGCCACGGAGTAGGCAGGTTCGTCAGCCGTATCGTTCCTCGGCCCAAGGATCGCCACGGTTGTGATAGCCCCTCGTCTCCCAATACCCGGGCTCATCCTCGGTCACGTAGCGTATGGAACGAAGCCATTTGGCGCTCTTCCAGAGATAGAGATGGGGAACGACCGCGCGAACCGGCCCGCCGTGTTCACGCGTGAGCAGGTCACCGGCCCAGGAATGCGCGAGCATCGCCTGATGGTGAGCGAAGTCGGCTAGCGCGAGGTTCGTCGTGTAGCCGTCACTCGAGCCGAGCACGACGTGGGTGCGGTCCGAAAGCGGCGGGTAGGCTGCAAGCAGGTCGGTGGTCGCGATGCCGTCCCAATCGTTGTCGTACCGCGACCATGCCGTGACGCAATGGATGTCCGAACGGATGGCGGTCTGGGGAAGGTCCAGGAAGTCGTGCCACGTCAGGCTCACCCCGCCCTTCGAACTGCCCTCGATGCTGAGCGTCCATTCCTCATGTCGGATGGCGGGTTCCACGCCGAGATCGAGCACGGGCCATTTCGTCGTCAGGTGCTGCCCCGGCGGCAGTCGTTCGACGCGCTGCGCCGGCGTCGGCGGCTTCGAAGACGTATGCGCCTTCGCGCGATCGATCTTGCGAAGGGTGAACCCGCTTTCCGGCGGCGTGGCTTCGGGTTCGTCTTCCATGCAACCTCCGTGCTGCCGGCGGGTAGCCTCCGCTTGCACGAAACCGACGCCGTATGTGCAGACCTGACGCAATGCGACCCCCGCGGGTTGCCGTGTCCGGTCGTGGTCCTAAGTCTCGACCCGACCTGCATGAGGAGTCAACAATGCGTCTGCCCCCAATAGCTCCGTCGGATCTCACCGATGCTCAACGGCCCCTGTTCGATCAGATGGCCGCTGGCGTGTCGGCGAAGTTCCAAGACTTCACGACGACGCGCGACGACGGCGCCATGCTCGGCCCATGGAACGCTTGGCTTCACGATCCCGAACTCGGCGCTGCATTCTGGGGATCGACGCAGGCCTTGACCAAGGCGAAGCGCATTCCCGACGCCGCGCGGCAGGTGGCGATCATCGCGACAGGCGCGCATTTCGGCGCCGCGTATGAGATCTACGCCCATTCCGCCGTCGCGCGGGCCAAGCATGCGATGACGGATCGCCGCATCGCGGCGCTTGCTGCAGGCGAACGTCCAGACGATCTCGACGACGACGAGGCGACCGCGCACGACGTTGCGAAGGGGTTGCTCCGCGGCGGCCCCCTTCCCGCTCCACTCTACGAACGCGCCCTCGCCCGCTTCGGTCAAGCCGGAACGAACGAGTTGATCTACCTGGTCGGTCACTACTGCTTCGTATCGATGACCTTGAACGGCTTCGACGTCCCGGTGCCGCAGGACTAGGGCCGGCCGCAGCTAAGAATGCCCACGGTGGAACGGATCGGATGCCGCTTTCGGGACCCGGGCAAAGATTAGGTTCGGATCATCCAAGCCTCCGGTAGGCTGACGCCGTACCCTCATTGCACGCCTCCCCGAAGGCCGCCGTGGGATCGTTGCATCGCGCAGCGGGCGTCGGCCGTTGATGTTGAAGGCTAGGCCGCGCTGTCGAGCGTGGCTTGGATCATCCTGATCAATTAAGGCGTGCGTCCTGCTCAGCCGCAATTGATCGCGGTGTCGGCAACTTTACGGGTCGCGTTACGAGCGAGGTGGGGAACCCGCACCTCGCTCGTGCACGACCTGCCGCGTCAACCGGTGCGGAGGAGGTACTTGTGCATCCCGGACAGGACGAGCGCCCCGTCCTGATTGTGGATCGTGACGTTCGTTGTCACCTCGCCCTTGCCGTCCAGCGGCTTGAGATCGACGATCTCGAGTGCTGAGTAGAGGGTGTCCCCGGCGTGGACCTCGACGAGGAACTTCGCCGAAAGCTCGGTGAAGGCGATGAATATCGCGCCGAAGTTGTGGGGCAGAAGCGTCGCTCCGGGTGCCGTGAACGCGAGGACCTGCAGACCGTGCACGACGGGTGCGGGATGACCGTAGCGTTTCGCGTAGCCGACGTCGTAATGGATCGGATGGTTGTCGCAGGAGACCGCCTGGAAGGCGGACGCATGCGCGTCCGTCAAAGTCCGGCTCGGTGCGCGGAATATCTCGCCTACCTTCAGGTCGTCGAAGGAGCGGGCCGGAACGATCTGCCAGTCGGTGGCGTCGAATGTGAAGCTCATTGTCTATCCTCAGCTTGGCTTGATCATGTCGCGAGCGTAGTCGAGGCCGATGCCGTACCCGCCGCCGTGATCGACGACGATCGAACGGGCGGTCTCGTAGGTCTCGTGCCGCGTCCAGTCCCGTTGCATCTCCAGCAGGAACTGCAGCCAGGACGTCATGATCGCCCCCGCCTGCTGCATCCGGACAAGCGCCGCCTCGTGGCTCGCAGTGGTCAGTCCGCCGCACGCATCCGCAACCACGTGGACGCGGCGTCCTTCCGCCAAGGCTGAAAGGACCGGAAAGCTCACGCATGCCTCGGTCAGAAGACCGGCGACTACGAGGACCTTACGGCCTGTCGCCTCGATCGCCGATCGTACTGCCTGGTCCTCCCAGAGGTTCATGTTCCGTCGCTCGATCGGCGTGACGTCGGGCAGCACGGCGCGCAGCGGCGGCATGAGCGGCCCGCTGTACACTTTCGACGCCGACGTGCTCGCAACGACGGGAATGTCGAATGCTACGGCAGTCCGGGCGAGTGCGACGGCGTTGCTCCGAAGAACCTGTCGGTCCGCCGAACCTGCGGCGAAGGCGAGCCCGGCCTGTTCGTCTACCAAGACCACCGCGCAGTCCGCGGGGGTCAGGAGTGCATTGTCCGCCATGATCCGTCTCCATGTTGATGACGAGACAATGGCCGATCAGGAACCGGCGTTCTTGGCGTTGCTCCGCGCGATTTGGACCTGGCGGACATCGGCTGCATCGAACGGCGCCGAAGCGACCGGCTCTGTTGAAAATGATCTTCCGCCGGCAGCAGGAGCGCAGGTAACCGATCGACCGTCATGATGAAACGCCCGCCCTGCCGGCGAATGCTCCTGCACCAATGCGCTGCCACCCCCCTTTCGGGGGTACCGACTTCACCCCGTCCGGGGCTGATGCTCCTGTCGCGAAGCGCGTATGATTACGCAATGGCAACGAACGCATCTGATCTCGCGTCGGTTCGATCGTCGGGCGATGGTCCACCCGTCCGCTGGTCGCACCTTGCGCGCGCCGGACTGCCGGTTGCTCTGACCGCCGTCATCTTCGCGCTGGACGCACTCACGACCCTGCCCGGCGCGATTGCAACGCTCTACGTGATGACGCTCTTGATGGTGGGCACGGAAGCCGTCGGTCGCCGCACCATCATCACATGGTCCGTGGCATGCGCGGTGCTGACGCTGCTCGCCTTCGCGATCGTCCACGGGCGCGCGCCGGAGATGACGGCAGCGTCCAGGCTCGTCATCAGCCTGCTGGCCAACGCAGTGACCACGATCCTGCTGCTCAGAGGCAAAGCTGTCTATGCCGCAATGGAGATCAGCGAGTCACGCTACAGGTCAATCTTCAACGAGCTCGCCATCGGGATCTGGGAACACGACTTCACGACCGTGCAGGCCACGCTTTCGGAACTGCGCTCGCGTGGCGTCGTCGATCTTCGCCGCTACATCGCCGACAACCCGTCGTTCGTCGCCGAAGCGCGCCGGATGGTGCGGATAACCGACGTGAACGCAACCGCCATGACGATGATGGGGGTGCAGTCCCCAACCGAGTTCTTCTCGCATCTGAGCGACTTCCTGCCGGAGACGGACGATACGTTCGCGGAGTGCCTGATCGCGATCGATGAGCGCCGCGCGCTGTTCATAGCCGAGACGATGGTTCAGCCGCGACGCGGCGATCCGATTGACGTGATCGTGATGTTCAGCCTGTCGGGCACTGGGCCTCTTGCCCGCGTTCCCGGCAGCGTTCTCGACGTCAGCCAACGGAAGCGGCTGGAGACGCAGATGGCCCGGACCCGTGCCGATCTCGCCCGGGTCCAGCGGGCGAGCGCACTCGGCGCGATGACTGCGTCCATCGCTCACGAGATCAATCAGCCGCTCGCCGCCATCAGCGGATATACCGATGCAGCGTGCCGTTGGCTCCGTCGCGACCCGCCCGCCATCGACGAGGTCGATGCCGCGTTGAAGGGCTTGGTTGCAGCGGTCGATCATGCGGGACAGGTCGTTCAGCGGGTCCGTGCGCTGGTCGGGAACGCGCGGACGGAGACTCAGCCGGTCGATCTGAACGACGTAATCCGCGAGGCCGCCTCGTTGTTCGAACGGGGCGCGACCGAGGGTTCCGCCAGGATCGTCCTGGAACCCGAAGCTGATCCGGCGGTCTGTGAGGCGGACCCCATCCTGCTCAAGCAGCTGCTCGTGAACCTCGTCACCAACGCCATACAGGCGATGCATCTGATGCGTGCCGCCGACCGCGTGGTGACGCTCTGCGTGCGGCGTACGGCGACGCACGCGATCATTGCGGTAGAGGACAACGGGCCGGGCTGGGACATCGACCGGGACAGCGCGTTCCAGACCTTCTACACGACTAAGGCCGAGGGAATGGGCCTGGGTCTTTCGATCTGCAAGGCGACCATGGAGAGCCTCGACGGGGCGATCGAACTCGGTACCACCGATCAGGGCGGGGCATCCGTGCTGCTGAAATTTCCGACAGGTCGAAGCGCTAGCGGCGGATCGCCTTTTCCACCGCGGCTATCAGTAGTTTCGAGTCCAGAGGTTTCTCGAGAAGAGCCGCAAATCCGAGTTTCTCGCATCTAGACGCAAGGGTGGGATCCGCATGGGCCGTCATCAGGATGATCCTGGGAGGACGATCGTGGCTCGCCAGTTCGGCAGCGACGGCAAGGCCCGAACGGCCCGGCATCTGCAGGTCGGTGAGCACGCAATCGACCACGACGCCCGAGGATAGAAAGGCGTCGCCGCAATCGAACACGTGGGTCCGATGGCCCATCGATCTAAGAAGGCTCGAGACGGCTCCTCGGACCAGATCGTTGTCATCCACGACCGCAATATTGGCATGGTGCAACGGCGTACCTCTCATGCGCCCGAATGGGGCGACGATGCCTACTAACCAGTGGTCCGGCAAAAGTAAGCCTATACAAGCGTCTATGTCAGGATAGCTTACCTAGTCGCGCCGTAGGAACTGGCACCGCTCTCGACCCCTGTCTTCGAAAGGACTTCGGCTAGCCGAACAAGATCCGCGACGGTCCGGACGCCCATCTTCTTCATGACGTTCGCCCTGTGCATCTTCACCGTGATCTCGGCTATGCCCAGCTCACCCCCGACCTGCTTGTTGAGCAGACCGCGAACCACGCCGGCCATGACTTCGGTCTCCCTCGGGGTCAGTGAATCGTGCCGGGTTCTCACGGCTGCCGTATCCTCCGCAGCGGAAATCTGATCGCGGCCTCGCGCCAGGGCGGCGTTCACCGCATCGAGGATGTCCTGGTCCCGCACGGGTTTGGCCAGGAAGTCGACGGCTCCCGCCTTCATCGCCTTGACGCTCATGGGGATGTCCCCGTGCCCCGTCATGAAGATGATCGGAATGTCGGCGCCCCTCGACGCAAGCGTCTCCTGGAACTCGAACCCGCCGATGCCCGGCATTCTGACGTCCACCACCAGACAGCAGAGCGTTTTTGGAAGCGGTGCGTTGAGGACCTCCGCTGCACTGCCGTAGCAGATGGTCTTCAATCCCACCGATCGGAACAGGCTGTCCAAGGCTCCGCGGACGAGCTCGTCGTCATCGACGATGATGACCAGTGCTTCGGTCGTGTCGTACATCTCGCGGGCTCCTTTCCTATGTGATGAGAACGGGTGCGGATAACGCAAAATCGGGACCAATCCTACAAGCCCCGCCTCGCGTGCCCTGCGAAGAGAGGACGGAACGGGGCGCAATGGTCGCGCGTCGCGAGGAGCGCTTCATGCCGTACGTAACCGCCAAGGATGGTACCGAACTCTATTACAAGGACTGGGGCACTGGTCCAGCAATCTTCTTCAGCCATGGCTGGCCCCTGAGCGCCGACATGTGGGAGCAGCAGATGATGTACTTCGCATCGAACGGCTTCCGTGTCCTGGCCCACGACCGTCGCGGATTCGGACGGTCAAGCCAGCCTTGGACAGGATACGACTACGACACGTTCGCCGACGACATCGCCCTGATCCTGCAGACCACGGTCGTCCAGGACGTCACGATGGTCGGCTTCTCGATGGGTGGCGGCGACGTTGCGCGCTACATCTCGAAGTACCGCGGCGCCCGCGTCGCTAAGGCATGCCTTACGTCCTCGGTCACTCCCTACTTCATAAAGGCCGACGACAACCCGGACGGCGCGCCCAAGGCCATCTTCGACGGCATCCGCGAAGGCCTGATCAAGGACCGTCCGCAGTTCATCGACGACTTCTCGACGCTGTTCTACGGAACCAACAAGCATCCGGATGCCGTGTCGGAAGGCATTCTCAAGCAGACGCTTCAGATCGCGCTCACCGCATCGATCAAGGCGACATACGACTGCGTAACGGCGTTTTCCGAAACCGACTTCCGTGCCGACATGGCGGCTTTCACGATGCCGACCCTGATCATACACGGCGAGGAGGACCAGACCGTTCCCATCGGGATGTCGGGGGAGGCGGCGCACAAGCTGATCCCGCATTCGGAGTTCAAGCGGTACGCGGGCGCACCTCACGCCCTCACTATGACCCATCGAGACCAGTACAATGCCGATCTGATGGCTTTTCTGAAGAGCTGACGGTTCAGAAAACCTGACCGTGCGGTGGGTGACTCGATCGCTCACCGCTTCGGACGCGGGTGACTCGAGCCGTAGTCTCGTCGATCAGCCTAGCGCGTTCCCCCACGCCACCTGTCCTGACCCATCCAATGCCCTCCTACCTCCGCGCGCAGCCTGCGAAATCAAGGAGCGGCGGGCCCGCCTCGTTCCGAGCCCCGCATATCGTTTCCGTCGAGGAGGCAGAGGTATCGGCCCTGTTCATGGTCAGGCTCATCTCGACCTCGTGCTGCGCGAGAGCCCGTTCGGCATGCTCCCGAAGAACCCGACCCTTCCGAAGGTATTGCGCGGGAATCGCCAAGAAACGGCGCATGATTCCATGATCCATGTGCGCGAAGGCGGAATGGCTGATCCTGTCGAGGCCTTCCGAAGTCGAAGCGTTCACCCGGAGTTGTCGAAGTATGGCGAAATCGAAAAACGAGCCTCCTGTGCCGATCAACCGTTCCATCGGATCCTGGCGGGGGACGCGGATCGAAATCGTTGGGGATCACGTAGCCAACATCCCGGCGATGCTCTCCATTGCGGGGATGTTCGCTCGTGAGGCGGACGGTATGTCGATCACGGGAGGGCTGGCGCATTTGGACGACGCGTTGGGCGGCGCCGTGCGCCGTATGCGGTCCGACGGCATCTTCGAAGGCCGGCTCGGCGAAACCATGGTGTTGTCCACACCGCCCCTCCCCGTCAGAGCGGACGCGATACTGATGATCGGGTTGGGCGACCCGGCCGATTGGACGCCGGAGGTAATGCGATCCGTCGTTGCCGTGGCGGCACGAAGAGCCATGCAGCTTGCCGTGTCCAGCGTCGCTTTTGCGCCGAGTCTTCATGACAGCGGGCTGCGCGGCCGTATCGTGGTGGGGGCCGAACCGGCCATGCTGACGGGGCTGTGCGGCGAAATCGAGGTCGCGGGAGGCAAGCCACCCGAACAATGGGTCTTCTGTGCCCACCCTGCTCACTTCGAGGTCACGGCGCGCGATTTCGCGCTGGCGTTCAACGACCTGTCGGCGCCATGCTGACGACCGTGACGACATCCAAGATAATCCGCGTCCTGGTCGTCGACGACCATCCCTTTCTTCGTGAGGGCGTGCATGCGGTCGTCTCGACGCAGGCGGACCTGTGCGTCGTGGCCGAGGCCTGCAACGGAACTGGGGCGGTCGAGCAATACCGCGCACACCTTCCCGACGTCGTGCTCATGGACCTGCAGATGCCCGGTATGAGCGGACTCGAAGCGATCGTCGCGATCAGGTCCGAGTGGCCTGACGCGCGAATAGTAGTTCTCACCACCTATTCGGGCGATGCGCAGGCGTTGCGTGCTTTGAGGGCTGGCGCCTCCGGCTACATCCTCAAGAGCAGCCTGCGGAAGGAACTGCTGGATACCATCCGCTCGGTATACGCTGGCGGCAAGCACCTCGACACGGCCGTGGCGACCGACATAGCCATGCACGTCATCGCGGACGCGCTGACCGATCGGGAAATTAGCGTTTTGGAGTTGGCTGCCGCAGGTAACTCGAATCGATCCATAGGGAATCGGCTCAACCTCGCGGAGGAGACGGTGAAGGGGCACATGAAGGCAATCTTCATGAAGCTCTCGGCAGCGGATCGCACGCATGCCGTCGCCATCGCAGCCCGCCGGGGAATAATCGACCTCTGACGGGGGTTTTCTCGCTGGACCACCTATATCTTGGTCTAGTCTTCACCGACCTTGGTGGTGGGGGACCGAACCTCACGTCCGATACCGTCGGCACGCCCCCTCCCCGTACGATGCAGCATCAACAATCGGGGACCACCGATCATGCTGCAACAATCGATGCTCAACCATTCCTCGCTGCCCCCTCGGGTTTCGCCGCCCATGCTGACGGATCTGATCGCCGGGGCTCGGCGGTCCCTCGAGGCCGATCCGATCCTGGCTCGCGACTATCTGGACCGCATCGCAGCCCTGTTCTCGAAGACCGTCGACCCCTTCGAGGCCGTGCTGATACCCGCGCTGCCGGTCGTCGCCGGCGTCGAGGCGGCCAAGGGCGGCCTCACTCCTTGGCAGATCGCCCGAGTTCGGGAGCACATCGACGAGAAGCTGGAACAGACCGTTCTCGTCGAAGCCCTGGCTTCGGTGGCTCGCCTGAGCTCGGGACACTTCTGTCGTGCGTTCAAGGTCAGCATAGGCGAGACGCCGCACGCGTTCCTGATCCGCCAGCGCATCCGCCGTGCCCAGACGCTGATGCTGCGGACGACCGACAACCTCAGCCAGATCGCCTGTGCGTGCGGCCTGACCGATCAGGCTCACCTCACCAGGTTGTTTCGACGGATCGTCGGGGAGACGCCACTCGTGTGGCGTCGCTCATGGCGCGAGGGCTGAATTCCACATATGGTTTGCAGAGGAACTGCGCGAGCGCTGTTCCTTGGCGGCCGTAGCCCACCAGAGGACATCGTCGGCGAAGCCTGCGAAGTTGTGATCCAGGGCGTCACCGGCCTGGCCCACCGGATCGGCCTCCGGATCAAGCGTCGAGGCGATCGGTCCCACGGCTACGCTGCGTGGCACGACGACCATCCCCAGTTCGGCCAGCGTCGGATGCCAGGCGCATCCGGCCCGCACCCCGCCGAAGCGTCCGGTCGAGTATGTCGCGAGCGCAGCCGGTTTCCGGAGCCACTCGTCCTGGAAGTGGTCGACCAGGTTCTTCAGTCCCGCCTGCATTCCCCAGTTGTATTCGCCCGCCACGAAGAGGAACGCGTCGGCCGCTGCGAGCTTCTTCGACAGCGCCTCCATCGCCGGAGGGGCGGCGCCTGGAGCGAACTCGTCATACGTCCTGTCGAGCATCGGAAGCCCCACTTCGCGGGCGTCCACGAGTTCGGCGTCGACGCCCCGCTTGCGGAACTGCCGGATGCTGTAGTCTGCCAGCCTTATGCCCATGCGATCGGCTCGATAGGAGCCATAGAGGACGAGTAGCCGGAGCGTCACGACGGTCGCCATCCGTGCGGTGCCGATGTCGAGGCGCAGAAGTCGACGCAGTCTGAGAGGACGGGTTCGAAGCGGTGGCGGGTCGGCATCATTCGAACCTGAAGCTGGCCGGCGGATCGCTTGCCGGAAAACTTTCGAGTTCCGCCTCTTCGATTGCGTCCTCCACGGGATCGATGTCGGACGGGGGTGCGTTCGCTTCGGGCTCGCAAGGGTTCATGGGGATTTCCTTTCGGTATCACCATGTTCCGTCTCTCCAGACCGGTATTGCATCCTCTGCGCGTGGTTTGCACGGAATGGCCGAAGGCGGGCGCGGTGCCCAGTCTGCACCGGCCGCAGATCCGAGGTGGAAGCGCAAGTGCTTCCCTCGGTTCCGGTCACGTGAAAAGACTTCGAGGACCATCTTACCGCACGTTCGACCAAATTGGTTCGCCGGGTGCAAGCGGCGCAACGAACCCGGAGCTATCAGACGGTCAGCGCCAATCCCTGCCCAGTCCGAGATCGAGGCCCGGTTCGACGGCGCGCACGCACTGCCGCGAAGGAGATTGAGATGCGAGGGTTTCAGGCCGTTCCACAACTCGACGACCACGAGTGGTCGGCGGTCGCGTACGCCTTGGACGACGCCTACGGCATTGGTCTGCCGCGAGCGCTTTCGAGCGAGAGAGCCGGACTGCTAGGTCGGATTGCATCGATGCTGTTTGGATGGCGGGAACGTCCAGCAATCTCCGATCCGCGCAGCGACGCGGTGAGGCGTTTCGTATGGGCGAGCCGGCTCCGCAGTCCGGAGGCAGCGCAGTTCATGCCCGCGCTTTCAGACCTGGGCTTCAGCCTTGCACAGATCGACGCTCTCGCGCTGCTTTCGCACTGACGTGGAGGCCGCGGTCTCGGGTAAGCAGCGCGTCGCCCGTCGGTCATGACGACTGGCCGCTATCCTGGACATCTTCGTAGTACGACCAACAATGAATGAGACGAAGGCCGGACCGGTGCGTGCAAACTGTACCGTTCGAGCGCGGGATGTGCCTAGCCCTCTCGGGCTGGTCTGCGAAGTTCTTGAAGCGAAGATGTCCGGTATCGTTTCGTCAGATGAACAATGAACAGCGGTTCGTCATTTCGATGCGATCGTTCGAACAGCGCATGTTTCCTACAAGATGTCACGGTCATTATCGAGCAACCTGCGTCGGACTGCATCACTACCGCGAGTGACGAACATGCGCACCATCCTCGCTTTCCAACCGACTGCGACCTCCAGCCATTCGGGGCCGCCAAGATCGCGCACTCGAGAGGACAGCGCCGTGCTGACGGAGAACCTTAGACTGACGATGGCGACGGCCGGCCACGATCTCAGACAGCCGCTCCAGATCATCCTGGGGGCCGTTGAGAGGCTCGGCAAGTTGGCGAGCGACGACACCGACCGGATGTGGCTGAATGCCGCCCGCCATCAAGTCTCGCGACTGTCCGACGGACTGGAGGATCTCACCGACGCTGCCCGCCGGCCGCGGGACGATCGCCCGAGCCCTGAACTGCAGACCGTCAGGGTGGGAAGTCTGCTTTCCAAGGTCGCGGCCGAGTTCGCTCCGGCCGCTGCCGATCGAGGCCTCAGGCTGCGCTTCGTCGACTGTGCGGCGATCATCACGACCGACCCTGAACTGCTCGTCTGCGCCCTCCGGAATCTCGTGTCGAACGGCTTGAAGTATACCCGCCGCGGAGGCGTGGTCATCGGGTGCAGGCGCCGACGCGGACTTCTGTTCATCGACGTCGTCGACAGCGGAATGGGCATCTCGTCGGACGACTGCCGCCACATCTTCGACGCATACCGCCAAGTCGATGCGCGGGCGGACGGCATCGGGCTGGGTCTCTACCTGGTGCACACCAACTGCATTGCGCTCGGCCATCACCTCGACTGCGAGTCCGTCCCCGGTCGAGGATCCCGGTTCAGCATCCGGGTCGGTGCGGTTTCCGCATCGAACGAATAGCGATCGACGTCCAACCGTCCTTATCGCGTCAGGATCATCCAAGACCGTCGCGGTCAGCCGCGGCAAACCCCTCTCACGGATCTCGATGACGTCACTTGTCAGATCCATCGAACGAAAACGCTCAGATTATACAGATGCCGGCGATGACGTGGGCGAAGTAGATCGGGGTTCACCAGCCAGATCCATCGGGAGACAATCATGACAATCACCGCAACGGCAACTCCGGGCAAGTCGCTCATCTCGCCGACCGATCACGTCCTCGTCCTGATCGACTTCCAGTCGCAGATGGCATTCGCGACCAAGTCGATCTCGACCGAGCTTCTGCGCAACAACGCAGCGCTGATCAGCCGCGGAGCGAAGTCGTTCGACGTGCCGACGATCCTGACGACGGTCGCCGTCGACAGCTTCTCGGGGCCGATGTTCGATGAGATCAAGGAGGCGTTTCCAGGCCAGGCGATGCTCGACCGCACCTCGATGAACACCTGGGAGGACCAGGGCGTGATCGACGAGGTCAACCGCATCGGCAAGGAGCGGATCGTTTTCGCAGGCCTCTGGACGAGCGTCTGCATCGTCGGCCCCATCGCCTCCGCGATCGATCAGGGCTTCGACTGCTACTTCATCGCCGATGCCTGCGGCGACATCTCGGTCGAAGCGCATGACCGCGCGGTGCAGCGCATGATCCAGCTCGGCGCCAAGCCGATGACCTCGCTCCAGTACCTGCTCGAACTGCAGCGCGACTGGGCTCGGACGGAGACCTACGACTCCACGACCGGCATCGCGAAGAAGTGGGGCGGCGCCTACGGGCTCGGCGTCACCTACGCGAAGACGATGTTCGGTGCGTCAGAAGGCGCCCACGCCTGAGGTCTTTCCCGGCCTTCAACCCAAATCCACGGAGACGCTTCATGACCTACGTAACCACCCAGGACGGCGCCGAGATCTTCTACAAGGATTGGGGTCCGAAGGATGCCCAGCCGATCATGTTCCATCACGGCTGGCCGCTGTCATCGGACGACTGGGACACGCAGATGCTGTTCTTCCTCGACAACGGCTTCCGCGTCGTCGCTCATGACCGCCGCGGTCATGGCCGCTCGAGCCAGATCGGTACGGGCCACGACATGGACCACTACGCCGCGGACGCGGCCGCCGTGGTCGAGCACCTCGATCTGACCAACATCGTGCACATCGGTCACTCGACGGGCGGCGGCGAAGTTGCGCGCTACGTCGCCAAGTATGGCCAGCCCCAGGGGCGCGTCGCGAAGATGGTGCTGGTGAGTTCCGTCCCGCCGATCATGGTCAAGACCGACAGCAACCCGGACGGTCTGCCCATCGAAGTGCTCGACGGCATTCGCGCCGGCCTGGCCGCCAGCCGCACCAAGCTGTTCCTCGATTTCGCGAGTGGCCCGTTCTACGGCTTCAACCGTCCGGCCGCGAAGGTCGAGCAGTCGGTGATCGACAACTGGTGGCGTCAGGGCATGATGGGCAGCGCTCAGGCTCACTATCTCGGCATCAAGGCGTTTTCCGAGACGGACCAGACCGAGGACCTCAAGGCGATCACCGTACCTTCGCTGGTGCTGCAGGGCGATGACGACCAGGTCGTTCCCTACAAGAACGCCTCGGTGAAGCAGGCCGAACTGCTGCCGAACGCGACGCTCAAGATCTATCCGGGCTTCAGTCACGGCATGCTGACCGTCGATGCCGATACGATCAACCCAGACCTGCTCGCCTTCGTGCGCAGCTGACTCCACGACGTCGAGGAGACCCTTCATGAAGCCCTATCTCATTTCGCTCGCCGCGGGCCTGCTGATCGGCGCCATCTACAGCCTCCTCGACGTCAAGTCGCCGGCACCGCCGATGATCGCCCTGGTCGGTCTGCTCGGCATCCTGCTCGGTGAGCAGGTGATGCCGATCGCCCGGCGGGTGATCGACGGACAGCCGATCAGGACGGCGATCGCCGGCACCTGTTCGGGCACCGTGCTCGGACGGTTGCCGGGCGATCCGGCCGCACCGCCCCCACGCGACGTCGCATGACGCCCACGCGCCGCGAGACGCTGGCAGGCGGCGCTGCGGCGATGGCACTGCTCGCGACACCTGCCGCCGCCATTAACCGGAGAAAATCCATGTCCGACATGATCATCGTCAATGCCAAGGTGACGACCCTCGACCGCGAGAACCCGGAGGCTCAGGCGATCGCCATCCGCGACGGCAAGTTCCTGATGGTAGGCAGTGAACAGGAGGTGCGCGCCGCCGCACCGGGCGCTGACGTCATCGACGCAAAGGGCCGCCGCATCATTCCCGGGCTGATCGACAGCCACATGCACGTCATCCGCGGTGGCCTCAACTACAACATGGAACTCCGCTGGGACGGTGTGCCAAGCCTCGCCGACGCGATGGCGATGCTCAAGCGCCAGGTCGACAACACGCCCGCCCCGCAATGGGTGCGCGTCGTCGGCGGCTTCACCGAGCACCAGTTCGCCGAGAAGCGTCTGCCGACGATCGCCGAACTGAACGCGGTCGCGCCCGATACGCCGGTGTTCATCCTCCACCTCTACGATCGTGCGTTGCTGAACGCAGCGGCGCTGCGCGTCGTCGGCTACGGCAAGGACACGCCCAACCCTCCAGGTGGCGAGATCGTCCGCGATGCGGCGGGCAACCCGACCGGCCTGCTGCTCGCGCACCCCAATGCGACGATCCTGTATTCGACGCTCGCCAAGGGGCCGAAGCTGCCACCGGAGTATCAGCTCAACTCCACCCGCCACTTCATGCGCGAGATGAACTCGCTCGGCGTCACCGGCGTGATCGATGCAGGCGGTGGCTTCCAGAACTATCCCGACGACTATGAGATCATCGAAAAGCTGCACGCTGACGACCAGCTGACGCTGCGGATCAGCTACAACCTCTTCACCCAGAAGCCGAAGGAAGAGCTCTCCGACTTCCAGGGCTGGGTGAAGCAGGTCACGCCCGGCCAGGGCGACGACAAGTACCGGCACAACGGCGCCGGCGAGATGCTCGTGTATTCCGCTGCCGACTTCGAGGACTTCCGCGTCGAGCGTCCCGACATGCCGGCGAACATGGAAGGCGATCTCGAACCCGTCATCCGCCTGCTTGCCGAGCACAAGTGGCCGTGGCGCCTGCATGCGACCTACGACCAGACGATCGGCCGAGCACTCGACGTGTACGAGAAGGTGGCGAAGGACATCCCGTTCGACGGGATCAACTGGTTCTTCGACCATGCCGAGACGATCACCGACCGCAACATCGATCGGATCGCAGCGCTCGGCGGCGGCATCGCGGTCCAGCACCGCATGGCGTATCAGGGCGAGTATTTCGTCGAACGCTATGGCGCGAAGGCTGCCGAGCGGACGCCGCCGATCGCCAAGATGCTCGCCGCCGGGATCCATGTCGGCGCTGGCACCGACGCCACGCGCGTCGCGAGCTACAATCCTTGGGTATCGCTGAACTGGCTGGTGACCGGCAGGACCGTCGGCGGCCTCGGCCTCTACCCCGGTGCCAACCGCGTCAGCCGCGAGAAGGCGCTGGCGATGTGGACGCACGAGAACACCTGGTTCTCGAACGAGGTCGGCAAGAAGGGCCGGATCAAGGCCGGACAACTCGCCGATCTCGCGGTGCTGTCGGACGACTATCTGACCGTTCCTGAGACCGACATCCCGCATCTGCGGTCCGTCCTGACGCTGCTCGGCGGCAGGGTGGTGTTCGGCGAAGGCGACTACGCCCCGCTTGCGCCCTCGCTGCCGAAACCGATGCCCGACTGGTCGCCGGTCGCAACGTTCGGTGGCTACCACCGCACGCCCGAAGCCTCCGCGAAGCTGGCCACTGCGTGCGGTTGCGCAAGCGGATGCTCGGTCCACGGCCACGACCATGCCGCTGCCCTCGGCCGCGACGTCCCCGTGGCGGACGTCCAGAGTTTCTGGGGTTCGTTTGGCTGTGGCTGCTGGGCGGTCTGATCACGAGAATAGGAGAAGAATAATGAAGCGTCTGAACCTGTTCATTGCCATCGCCCTGCTGGGATCGGTGCCATCGGCGCCAGTCCTGGCAAGGGAAGCGGCACCGTCAGCCGACTATTCGGTCGGGCCTCAATACGACACCACGCACATCTACGTGGCACCGGAGGATTTCGACCGCTTCGTTGCCAGCGTAATCGCGACCTTCGGCGGCACGGCCACCAAGCAGGGCGTGTTCAAGGTTACGCCGACCGCAAGCGAGACCATGTCGCAGCTGGTGCTGACGCCCGCGGGATCGCTTTCGGTCTTCGGGTTCAAGACGCCCATCCCCTACCCGTTCGGCGCGGAGCGGAACGGGTATCTCGTCAACAACATGGACGCGGCAGTCGCGGCGGCTACAAAGCACGGCGCGGTGAGGATGGTCACGACCTTCCCCGACCCCATCGGCCGTGACGCGGTCGTGCAGTGGCCGGGCGGCGTCGCTATGCAGATCTACTGGCACACCGCGAAACCGAACTATCCGGCGCTGACCACGGTCCCCGAGAACCGCGTCTATCTGACGGCCGACGTCGCGGACACCTTCGTCAAGCATTGGCTAGCCTTCTCGAAGGGCCGGATCACCACCGACACCAAGGCAGCGCCTGGGGTCGAGATCGGACAGCCGGGAAAGACCTACCGTCGCATCGCGATCACGTCCGGCTATGGCCGGATGACGGTTGCGGTGTCCGACGGGCAGATCGGCTGGCCCTATGGTCGCGAGACGACCGGCTACGAGGTGTCCGATATTCAGGCGACTCTCGCGAAGGCCACGGCAGCAGGCGTCGAGACGCTGGTAGCTCCCCAGACCTCCGGTGGCCGGCAGTCGGCCATGGTGCGCTTTCCAGGCGGATACATCGCCGAGATCCACGCGCCGGCGGGTCAGTGAGATCATGACCCCGTCCGCTGAACCCCGCTTCGTCGATGCGATACTCGAGTGGCGCTGGACGGGCTTCGTCGCCCGGCTGGCATTGGTCGGGGCCTATCTCCTGGGCGGGGTGGTCAAGGCGACCGACTGGTCCGCCGCGGTCGCCGAGCAGGCGCATTTTGGAATGGTGCCGCCCGCCTTCTGGGCGGCGTTGACGATCGTCGTCGAGATCATAGGCCCGCTTCTCATCCTGTCGGGGCGCTTCGTCTGGCTCGGCGCCGGAATGCTGGGTGCCTTTACGCTGTTCGCCGCATTCACGGCGAACGCCTTCTGGTCGATGCCGATGGGTCAGGAGCGCTTCATGGCGACCAACGCGTTCTTCGAGCATCTCGGACTCATCGGGGGGTTCGTGCTCGCGGCCATCGTGGCAGAGCGCGACAACCGTCGTGCGTAGGCTCGCCCTCCTCGCACTTGCGCTCGCCGGTCGAGCGGAGGCGCAATCGACGGAGGCCTGGCAGCCACCGACGCTCACGATCACCCGGTATGACGAGGACTGGAGCGCGGATGCGGACGCAAATGAACGGGCCAAGAGCTGGACGGGTCGGTTCAAGTACATCCCGATCTCAACCGACACGTATCTGACGACGGGCATCGAACTGCGCGCGCGTGACGAAGCGTATCGCGACAACCTCTGGGGAGGCGGTCCCGCACCCGACGACGGCTACCTGTGGCTCCGCGCGATGCCGTACGCCGATCTCCATGTCGGTCGCGTACGCGGCTTCGTGCAGCCGATCGCCGCCTATGCGGTGGGTGTATCGCCGTCCGCCAGCCCGATCGACCAGACACGCGTCGACCTCCTGCAGGGCTTCGTCGACGTTCGACTGGGCGCCGCTGCGACCAATGCGATGGACGAGACCGGCGTGACGCTGCGCGCTGGTCGCCAGATGATCTCACTCGGCACCGAGCGTCTGATCGGGACGCGCTACGGACCGAACGTCCCGCTCGCGTTCGACGGGCTCCGATCGCTCATATCCCTGAACGGCGCGACCGTCAGCCTGCTGGCAGTTCGTCCCGTTCAGCCCGGCAGCGGAACGCTCGATGATCGGCGGTCGCGGACCAAGTCGCTATGGGCGGCCTATGCCACCATAGGCGGCGGCGACACCGGGCTCGACCTCTACTACATCGGCTATCGCAACACGGCCGCGGTCTTCGGTCCCCGTGCAGGACGCGAGGTGCGCCACAGCATCGGCGCTCGGTCGTTCGGCAAGGCCGCGGACTGGCACTGGAACATCGAGGGCATCGCCCAGTTCGGCCGGTTCGCCGGGGGACCGATCGCGGCGTGGACGCTCGGCACCGAGGTCGGACATAGCTTCCCGGACGCGCCGCTGGCCCCCGACGCGGTCCTGCGGTTCAACGTGGTGAGCGGCGACCGTCACCGCGGCGACGATAGCCTCGGCACGTTCAACGCGCTGTTCCCCAAGGGCAAGTATTTCGGCGAGCTGTCCCCGGTCGGCCCCACCAACATCGTCAGCGTCAATCCGCGTGTCGGAATGACGCTGACGAAGACGGTTTCGGCCAGCCTCGCCGGCGCGGCGTACTGGCGCTACTCGCTCAGCGACGGCGTGTACGACATCCCCGGCAACCTAATCCGCGCACCAGGCACGTCGCGCGCCCGGTTCATCGGCAAGGAGGTCGAGGCGACGCTCGCCTGGCAGGCGACGCCGGAACTCGAACTGTCGACCTCGCTGTCGGCATTTCCACCCGGCCAATTCATTCGCAACACCGGGTCCGCCAGGACGATCACGATGCTGGGGCTGGAAAGCAACTTCCGGTTCTAAGCGACGCCACCTCACGCGACTCTGAATGGAGACGACCATGACCGTTACCGCCGCCGCGCCGTTCGATCCGCGCATACCGCTTCTGCTGCTCCTCTCGACGACTACGGGCCTCGTCGACGCGGCGAGCGTCCTTGGTCTTGGGAAGGTCTTCACCGCGAACATGACGGGCAACGTCGTGTTCCTGGGGTTCGCCGCGGCGGGCGCGCCGGGCTTCAAGGTTCTCCCCTTCCTTGCCGCGATCGCAAGTTTTCTGGTCGGGGCGGTCATCGCCGGACGCATGGGCAAGGCGAATGTCGGTCGGACCGAACGGCGTTGGCTCGTCGTATCCGCGTCGATCGAGGCGGTCCTGCTCTGGGCAGCGGCGATGGTCGCGATGGACTTCGACGTCGCGACCCAGGCGCCTCAGGCCCGACTGTTCGCCATCATCGCGCTGACCGGCGTCGCGATGGGGTATCGCAACGGCACGATCCGGCAGCTGAAGGTGGCCGATCTCACCACCACCGTGCTGACGATGACGTTTACCGGTCTCGGTGCCGACTCCAGCGTCGCGGGGGGTGCCAACACCAATTGGCGGAGACGCATCGCCGCCGTCGTGGCGATCTTCGTCGGCGCAGCGATCGGTGCCTGGCTGCTTTTCACGTTCGGTCTCGTGGCGCCGTTGGCGGTCGCCGGCACGGTGATCCTCCTCGCGACGATCGGCTGTGCACTGCATCCTGCATCGGTCCGCAAGGTCGCAGCGTGAGCGGGATTCCGAGCCTTGAGGATCTCGGGCGGATGATCGCCGAACGAGTCAACGAACTGACTGGCGTAGACGTCGACGAGATCCGTCATGAGATGGGTCCTGGTCGGCAGGTTCGGACGAACGGTCCCACCGACCCCAACTGGACCTTCGACGGACATGCCATCGCAAGCGAGGTCGGAGCGGCCATCAGTCAGGTGGTAAGCGAGTTCGGCACGTCATACCCACGCACCGCGCATCGTTAGGTGTCGGGGCCTGGAACCACGTTTGCCCGAAGCGGCAATAGAAGGCGTTTCGACGATGCGTGAGCCGGAACGCTCGGAAGGCGCTGGGCTGCCGATGCGGAGATCCAAATCGGTCCGACGAAGACTCGAAGCTGACCCATCTGCTCGCGGACCGCCAAATGGGGAGGTTCGACAGCGGTGTTCATGGTCGGCTATTATTCTACGGTTAGGAGAGGTTCGATGCCCAGCAGGATTGAGGCGCTGATACCGACGCCCCCGCCGGAGCGGATCGACGCATTGCAGAACCTCATTCTTCGGATCGTGGATTGCTTGGATGCTGACGAAGAGTGCGACGCGCTCATCGCCGAAGCCGATACGCTAGCGGGATCGCAGGGGTATGATAGCGTCACGTTTAGCAACCTGTACAGTTGGACCAGCGAACGTGATTTTGCGGTGTTGGCAGCGATGGGACCTCCTCCGGGCATCCCCGACCTTACCGTTCAGGAAGTTGCGGAATGCATCGGCGTCATCGAAGCTGCGGACGAACCAAGGAGCAGCTTTTGCCTTGGTACTCTTGAGCGCACTTTCCCTAACGTACCCATCTGCGACATGATTTATTGGCCTAAGGCGGCAGCATCATCCGACGATCTAGCCGCGGAGATTGTCAGGCTAGCCAAGGAGCCTCTCCCTACTCTACCCGCCCCATAAGTGCCCGGGAAAAATTTCGGCAGGTCTGGTTTCTCGATTGGGATGGTGAAGCGGGAAAACGTCCGCCGGCCCATTAACGGGCTGGCGGCTGCATAAGCTCTATCGTGATATGATCGGGGCCTGAAACGTAGGCCACCAACGTTCCCTTCCTTGGCCCACCCGCGATCGGCAACGGACTACCCTTCGCCTTCCATCCTGCTGCCTCGACGCGGGCAATAGCGGCATGGATATCGTTTACGGCCAGAGCCAGGTGGGCCGCACCGATCGCCCCCGCGCTGTTGGGCACCGCACCGTTCTGGCGCCCTTTTGAATATTGCAACAGTTCGACAACATAGCCGTCCGGTGCCCTGACGATCGCCGTTTTCACACTCGGATCATCGACACCTGTCACCTGATGCAGGAAGTCGCCCCCCATCTCCGATTGCCGCTCAAGTGTGAAACCGAGCGCCTCCATCCAGAAGTGAACGGCTTCGTCTAAAGACGATACGGCGAAGCCTGTATGGTCCACGGCAATAACGTTTGCGGCGTCTGTCATTACTTCACTCTTACTTGGCCATGCTTGCGATGTCAGGGCCTGCGCCGGCTTCAACCGACACCAACAGCATGGCGGACATGATCTTCATGGCGACGCTTTAACGCTTGAGCTTCTTCCCGAAAAGGAATCCGCAGCGGGACAGTTGCCCGGGCGATCGCACAGAAAGCCGGCCGGGCCACCCCTTTCCCGAACTCTGTTCCCGATTGCTCTTTCCCGAAATGGGCTGTTCGAGACGGAGAAACGGGAAAGATCGCGCTCAACGAATGGCTGTTGTCGGGAGTCCGGATCACCAGCCTGAATGTCGGGGTGTGGGCGGTTCCTGCCAACCAGCCTTTCCCATCAGAGCGGAGAATAGGGAAAGTCGCACCTCTTTTGTCAGCCCGAGTTCAACGTTGCGAGCTGCAACCGTTACGGCAGCGCCTTTCCGTCGTCACCTACCCGCTCGATCGTCGTCTTCCCGTCGGGAGCGACGATCGCATCCAGGCGTCGCTTCCCGGTCGGGTCGATCAGCACGACGCCGGATCCTCCCAGGTTGTTGAGGAACAGGTACGCCGAAGCACCGCCCTTCCGGTCGAACTTCACGTGCGCGCCCTTGTCGTCGATCTCCAACGCCGCGACCGGGCCTCCGGCTACCGGGTTGGCGAGCTTGACCGCAGGTCGACCGTCGACGTCCAAAGCGACGCTCGCTCCCGTCTCTCCATCCGCGCGGAGGAGCACGATCGTCGGCGTACCGTCCTTGGCGGAGATCAGGATGCGCGGTTTTCCCCGCGCGTCCACGATGCGTATCTCCTGCGACGTGATCGGTGGTGGCGGCAAATCAGTCATGTTCGTTCCTTCGCGATGTAGAGTGTTGGGGGATCAGGATGGCCTGCGGACCGTACGGATCCATACGGCGGACGCGATCGAAGCCACGGCAGCGGCGGTCCAAGCGCCGTCCTTCCAGAAGTGGACGAACACCGAACCTGCGATGCAACCGAGAAGAAAGCCTGCCAGAACCGGCCAGGTGTCGTGCCACTGCTTCCTGGCGGCGTCGTAGTCCGACGGGCGGTACATGACGATCGAGACCAGCGAGAGCGTGCACGCGACGATGTTGCCGGTCATCACGGCCGTGGTCGGAGAGGGCTTGGTGCTAAGATGGAGCAGGGCGTTCTGGGAGGCCATCGCCGCCACGGCAAGCATCGCGACAATTCCAGCGTCCGCGGCGAGCGGCGCGAGCGAAGGTCGAGCCGTGAACGCGACGAGCGCGGCGAACGTCAGGAGAACCGACTGGAGGATCAGGAAGGCATCCTGAATCTTGCCAGCTTCCATTCGCCTGCGCCGGACGATGATCGCGAGAACGGCGGCCACGATTATGAACATCGGAACGGCGAGCACCTGTGTCGGATGCATGGGCCGTCCGTTGAGAGCGTCCGCCGCCATCACGACCAGATTTCCGGTTATGTGCGCCGTGAAGAGTCCGCCCAGCGTCAACCAGCTCGTGACATCGACGATGCCGGCTACGAAGCCAAGGCAGGCAGGCAGGCTCTGCGGCGTCATCGGAAGATCCGACGGCTGCGAAGCCGCGATCAGAGCGTCGCTCATCGAGCCGCGCTCGGCCAGAACGTGTCGTAGAGATGCTTGGGGATGACGATGCAGACCGTCATCGCAGCCACGATCAGAAGCGCGGTCAACCCGTCGGCCACCACGCCCTCCAGTATCGGGACGGCTGCCGCGTGGTCGGCGAACTGGAGCGACGTCAGTCCGCCCATCATTCGAAATACGAACACCCCCGGCATCAGCGATACGATGGACGCGAAGCCGATGCCCGCGAACGGGATCCGATGGCGCCGGGCGACCGGCACCAGCAGTGTCCCCGCGACCAGACCGGCGAGGCCGGCACCTCCGGCAGGTCCGACGTGCAGTTCGCTCATCGCAAGCCACCGGACGCCGTCGACGGCCATCGCGGTCGCGATCGGCCAACCGAGAAGACGCAGGGGCATCGAGAAGAAGACGCTGTAGCACGAGGCCGCCACGCCGGCCGCGAGAACGACCGGCCATAGAGCGACCGCCCGCCCCACCGGTGCCGCCGGAAGCGACACGTCGCAGACGCTGAGGCCGACCAGGAGTCCTGCGCTAATCGAAAGCAGGATGAGCGCAGCGAAGAGCAGGCGCGAAGCCCCGAGCGGCAGACGACCGGCGAGCAGATCGAGCGTCCCGTTCAGCAGATGGGGGCCGGGCACGATCACCATGCAGGGACATACGGCTATCAGCCTGAGGTCCGAACTGATGTTGAGGCGCACCCCCAGGGCGCCGATCAATCCTGCGAGGAGAGCTGCCAGGAACGCCTGCGCGAAGGCGCTTGCCCCGTATCGCGAGGACAGGCGCCGGACATATCCACCGGCGCCGGCGCTGACGAACATGAGCACGACCGCGGGAAGGTGTTCGACGCCGAACGTGACCGACAACGCGACCGCTCCGGTCGCGCACGCCAATGCGAACAGGTGATTTGACGAGGGCGGCATCGCTCCGACGGTCTTCAGCCTAGCCCGCACCTCCGTAATCGGTAGATGTTCAGCGATCGCCGCGTCGATGACCCTGCTGGTGGCCAGGACGCGGTTCATGCCGACGCTCGACGGAGTGACGTCCAGCAGCGCGATCGGGCGACCGGCTGCGCCAGGTCCCTCGCGGAGCAAAACCTCGCCCCATCGCGGCATGACGGCGATATCGGCGTCGTAGTGCCGAACGAGCCGCTTGACCGATCTGACCGTCTCGTCGGTCTGCTGTCCGTTGCCGTGAAGGTTGATCACGGCATCCCCGATCAGCCCCACGACATCATGATCCTGCAACGCCGACATACAACAAACCCCTGATACCGCTGCCAACGTCAATAGTTCTTTTGTCAGAGACTCACCATACGCTCAGACTTAATTGTTCGGTTTATCCAAGTTCTGGATATCCTATACATAGGAGCTCCGTAACTACTCGTTACTAGAGGCGTTGTTGTCGCTAAGAGATCGCTGACTAACGACGCGATACGTTCACAGATACGATTGAACGTGACTGCCGGCCACGCTCCGTGGGGCAGCCCTTGTCCGGATGCGATCATCTCGAAGCATGAAAAGGAACAGACCAGTGACCAATTCAACCGCAGAGAAGAAGCCTCAGACGTCGGAAACGCCTTCCATAAAGGATATCCCGATCGGGCTGGACGCGTCGGGCGAACGCAAGGAATTCGATTCCATGGGGACGGTCATGGTTCCTGCGGACCGTTACTGGGGTGCACAGACCCAGCGCTCGCTGCAGCACTTCTCCATCGGCAACGACAAGATGCCCAAGGAGGTCTACCATGCGTACGGGTACGTGAAGAAAGCGGCCGCGCTTGTGAACGCGAAGGCCGGAAGGCTGGAGCAATGGCGTGCGGATGCGATCATCCGCGCAGCCGACGAGACGATCGCGGGCGCTCTGGACGACGACTACCCGCTCTACGTGTGGCAGACCGGGTCCGGCACGCAGTCGAACATGAACGTCAACGAGGTCCTCTCCAACCGCGCGATCCAGTTGCTCGGTGGCGAACTCGGGACCCAGACGCCCGTGCATCCCAACGATCACGTCAACATGGGACAGTCGTCGAACGACACGTTCCCGACGGCCATGCACATCGCGACCGTGCTCGAACTCGACGAGATCCTGCTTCCCCAGGCGGAGAAGTTCGCGATCGCCATCGAGGCCAAGAGCGACGAGTGGATGGACGTGGTCAAGACGGGCCGCACCCACCTTCAGGACGCCGTACCCCTGACCGTCGGGCAGGAATGGTCGGGCTACGCGACGCAGGTCCGCGATGCGATCGCCGCAGTCCGGGCGTCGATGGGCGGTCTCTACAAGCTGGCGGCAGGTGGCACCGCCGTTGGAACCGGTCTGAACTCGCCGAAGGGCTTCTCGATCGAGATCGCCGAAGCGATCGCCGAGCTCACCCACAAGCCGTTCATCACGGCACCTAACAAGTTCGCCGCACAGGGTTCCCTCGATGCGATGGTCGCGACCATGGCGACGCTCCGCGGTCTGGCCGTCTCCCTTATGAAGATCTCAAACGACATGCGCTGGTTGGCGTCCGGCCCCCGCTGCGGTCTGGGCGAACTGCTGCTGCCTCAGAACGAGCCAGGGTCCTCGATCATGCCGGGCAAGGTCAACCCGACACAGTGCGAGGCCATGGTCATGGTCTGCATCCAGGTCATCGGCGAGGACAATGCGGTCGCGTTCGCAGGCAGTCAGGGCAACTTCGAGCTGAATGCGATGCGTCCGATCATCATCAACAACGTCCTCCACTCCGCCCGTATCCTCGGTGACATGTGCGCGAAGATGCGCACCTACTCGATCGAAGGCACGACCCTGAACCGTGAGCGGATCGACGCGTCCGTGAACGAGTCCCTCATGCTGGTGACGGCTCTCTCGCCGGTGATTGGCTACGACAACGCAGCCCACATCGCCGAAGCTGCCAACGCGGACGGATCGACCTTGAAGGAGGCGGCGCTGAAATCGGGCAAGGTCGACGAGACGACATTCGACCGGGTGGTCGATCCAGGCAAGCTCGTCGGAGAAGGCGTCGGCGGCGCCTGATCACTTACGGCGTTGCGTCCGGATGCCTGGAGTTCGGGGCATCCGGACGGAGCCAAAGGACGTCGGCATTCACTCGCCGTCATAATCGTGAACGAACGACGCGGCTTGCCCGACGCGACAAGTCCCCTTCCCCAAGCTGGTACGACATTCGCGCGGCCCAGCACGCCCCACCCCGTCGGGCGAGCGCTCGACATCTCAGCATTTCGGAGATCGCCATGTACTGTACCGTCGCAGACCTGTTCGCGGAGACTCTTCACCTCGCGGGCGTGAAGCGGATATACGGCGTCGTCGGCGATAGCCTTAACGGTTTGACGGACAGCCTTCGGCGGCAGGGCAAGATCGAATGGGTCCATGTCCGCAACGAGGAGGCCGCCGCGTTCGCAGCAGGCGCCGAGGCACAGTTGACCGGCCGGCTCGCGGTCTGCGCCGGGTCCTGTGGCCCGGGCAACATGCATCTCATCAACGGTCTGTACGACTGCAACCGCACCCGCGTACCCGTTTTGGCGATCGCCGCTCAGGTGCCCAGTGCCGAGATCGGCTCGAACTACTTCCAGGAAACCCGGCCGGAGGGGCTCTTCCGCGAGTGCAGCGTCTACTGCGAGACCATCTCGAACGCCGACCAGATGCCCCGTACGCTGGATACGGCGATACGGGCGGCCGTAGGACATCGCGGCGTCTCGGTGGTGTCGATCCCGGGCGACGTCGGACTTCATCCCGTTGTCGGACGACGTGCCCGCTCGGACCGGGCGCTGCTGCCGTCGGCCGCGACCGTGGTTCCGCAGGCCGCCGACATCGACGCCTTGGCCGCCATGCTGAACAACGCCGACCGCGTCACGATCCTCGCGGGGCGCGGATGTCGTACGGCGCATCCACAGCTGCTGAAGATCGCCGAGGCGCTGCAGGCTCCGATCGTGCATGCGCTCGGCGGAAAGGAGTTCGTCGAATACGACAATCCGTTCGACGTCGGAATGACCGGACTGATCGGCTTCTCGTCCGGCTACGACGCGATGAAGGCGTGCGACATGCTGCTCATGCTCGGCACTGACTTTCCGTACCGGCAGTTCTACCCAGAAGACGCGCTGGTCGCCCAGATCGACCTCCGGCCCGAGAACCTCGGACGCCGGACGGGGATTGATCTGGGTCTCATCGGCGACATCGGTGCGACGATCGACGCCCTGCTTCCCCATATCGCCGGCGAGCGCGACGGATCGTTCCTCCGAGCTGCCCGAAAGGATTACGCGAAGGCGCGCGAGGCGCTGGAGGAACTCGCCGACGGCAAGGCGGGAAGCGGCGTGGTCCACCCTCAGCACGTCGCCCGCATCCTGAGCGAACTGGCCGCCGACGACGCCGTGTTTTCCTGCGACGTCGGAACGCCGACGGTCTGGGCGGCGCGGTATCTCGAGATGAACGGCCGCCGCCGTCTGATCGGATCGTTCAACCACGGATCGATGGCGAACGCCCTGCCGCAGGCAATCGGCGCGCAGTCCGCGTATCCTGGCCGTCAGGTCATAACTCTGTCGGGCGACGGCGGCCTGGCGATGCTGATGGGAGAGCTTCTCACGCTCCGGCAGCAAGCGCTTCCAGTCAAGGTGGTGGTCTTCAACAACGGAACGCTGGGTTTCGTCGAGTTGGAGATGAAAGCCGCCGGGCTGATCGAGACCGGCGTCGCTCTCGACAATCCGGACTTCGCCGCGATGGCGCGGACGATAGGGTTGCACGGTGTCCGGGTGACCGACCCTGGTGAACTGGAAGCCGCAATCAAGGAGGTCCTGGCGCATCCGGGCCCTGCCTTGCTCGACGTCGTCACCGCGCGTACGGAGCTCGTGGTACCGCCCAAGATCGATCTGGAACAGATGAAGGGGTTCACGCTCTACATGGCGAAGGCCATCATCAGCGGCCGCGGCGACGAGGTCGTCGAATTGGCGAAGACGAACTCGGGGTTGCTGAAACGCTTCATCTGAAGACGGGGGACGCCGCGGTCACAACCGCGCCGTCCCGCCCTCCAGCGGTTCTGCAGCGTCTTCAGTGCATCTCGACGTCGGCGGCCGTGAGCAGGATCGGTGGCTCGCCTCCAAGACGCTTCACGAACTCGAGACGAGCGATCCGGTGTATGTCGGCCTCGAATTCGACGAAGATCTCCATGGCGGTCTCGGCGTCCACGACTTCGTAGTCGTTGTTCAACATCTGGGCGAGCGCCGCGCTCGTCATCAGGAACTCGACCTCGCCAAGGTCCGTCGTACCGACGAAGCCGACGCTTTCTCTATCGGCCACCCAGTAGCTGTTGCCGGGTTCGAAACGGATGACCGGACGTGACATGACGGATCCCTCGAAGTCATAGCGGGCGGCACCACCGAAGCTAGCCGCTACGACCGCCTTGGCAAGGTTGGATACGAACGACCGTGAGCATTCGCATCGAAGAGCCTCGTACTATGCGGCGCGCACATCCGACCGGTCGATGCCCTGGTCGTTCGCTGCATTGCCGCCTGACAGAAGGGCCGCAGGGGCGAGGCGCGATACCTGGCGTCGATAGGCGATGATCATCGAAATTAAGGTAAACATTGCAGTTCCAACGTGAATGCCGCGATGCAGCAAAATACGTTTATCACGCGCCTTCCGTCCGATCGCAAACGCACGTCTGGGATATGCGATTGCATTAAACGAAATCGCCGTTGGATTCAGAACGAGCATTAGAACGGGGTCGTTCGTTCGGGGTCATACCGATCGTTCGCCTCGTCGTGAAGGTCGCCCAGGGGCACACATCGCTACGAACGCTTGACCGGTGTTCCCTTACTATCCTGTCGCGTGAGCCCTTACCGAAGGTGCCCTTTCTCGTGTTTGAGTACGTTTCGCTCGACGAGGGTGGGAGCGGTGGAACCGCCCCCCGGAACTCTCGGATGGTCAATTGTGCTTGATGCTCAGGCCTTCGAAGCCGACCGAACTCCCACCGCCTGTGTCCTGCGTGTAGTTGCCCGCCTTGAAGTAGAGCTTGCTGCTATCGAAGCTCGCGTCGAGGTACGTGGTCTGGGAACTGCCGTTGACCGTAACCTTCAGGAGGCCACCCTTTTCCAGGGTGATAGAATAGCTGAACCACTGCTTCAGCGGGATGCCCGACACGATCGTCAGACGCGTTCTGGGACTGCCGGATGCCGTCGTGTTCTGCTTCATCACGTCGGCGTGAATCGTGCCGTTCGTATAGTGCAGTTCGACAGGCGGCCGCGGCGTAGTCGCTTCCTGATGGATCTGCCCGATGACGATGTCTCCGCTCGCCGGCAGGTCGTAGATGTTGACCCTCGCGGCCTGAGCGGCACAGCCGTCGTCGACGTTCCAGGTGCGGTTCTCCTTCAGCTCGGATCGGGGATACTTCGAGTTCGGCGTAGTCGCCAGTCCGCTGGTTGGCACCCGCATCACGATCCTGGCTGCCGTCTGCCTTTCGAAGAACTGGCTCGAATAGCTCGACAACTGGCTGCCGGAGATGGTGTCCGGCTTGCCGTCCCCGTTGGCATCTACCGGAAGCTGGAGCGTGCCGTAGGAGGAGGTGCTGGTGGACGTCGGTATCGCTATCGAACATTCCGCGTAGGCTGCGGGTCCGAAGATCGCGGCTGCCGTGAGAACGGCGACGCTCAGCATTCGATGTGTCGATCTTGTCATGTCTTACCCTCCTGTTTGCCGCGGTCCGTCCTAGGCCGGCGCATACGCCGTCCAATCGCCCGCAGCGTCAGCATCCTCACGAAGGACGGATCGGACGTTTCGCCCGTTGTGCTCGTCACCTTCGACTCGGAGACGTTCGTTGACGTCGGCGGCATTCAATCACGAGTCGGACAAGAGGTCAATTAGTTGTATGACAACATTGAAGCGGATGTTGCGCTGTCGCCGCTCGCGGCGAATTGCATCATGAAGATCCGTCCGGCGGACCGCGCCGTAGACTGCATCTCCCGCCGATCCATCATGGACGGTCTTTGCGTGGTGCGATCCTCCCGAACACGTCCAGGCGCATGGTCCCGGTACGCCTTCCCCCACGATCGTCCGTGTCAGACACGGACGTGAGCCAGTCGTGGCGAAAGCAGGTGGATGACGAGCAGACCGAGAACGTACACGCTCCCTGCGACTGCGAAGATCGCCGCATAGCTTCCGGTCGTCTGCAGCATGTACCCGACGAACTTCGCCATCATCATTCCTCCGATCGCGCCGGCGGTTCCGCCTATGCCGACCACGGAGCCCACCGCGCCCTTCGGAAACATGTCGGACGGCAGGGTGTAGAGGTTGGCCGACCAGGCCTGATGCGCGGCAGTGGCCAGACCGAGAATAGCGACGGCGCCCCAGAGGCTTGCGACGTACTGGACGAAGAAGATCGGCATGACCGCGATGGCGCAGGCGAGCATCGTGAGCTTGCGCGCCCGGTTCGCGGTCATGCCGCGGCTCATCAACTTCGACGACGTCCATCCCCCGGCGACGCTGCCGAAATCGGATATGAGGTAGATCACCACCAGCGGCGGACCGAAGCTGACGAGGTCCAGGCCGTATCGCTTCTGGAGGAAGTCGGGCGTCCAGAAAAGGAAGAGCCACCAGATGGGGTCGGTCAGAAACTTGCCCAGCGCGAACGCCCACGTCTCCCGGTAGCGCAGCAGTCGTCCCCAACCGATCTTCTCGACCGGATGAACCGGATCGCTCTCGATGTGTGCCAACTCCGCAGGGGTAAGGCTCTTCACTTCGCGAGGCCGCCGATACAGCGCTATCCATGCGACCAGCCAGACGAGGCTGGCCGCGCCGGTGACGATGAACGCCATGCGCCAGCCATACGCGAGCGTGATGGCGGGGACCACGAGCGGCGTGATGACCGCGCCGATGTTCGCGCCGGCGTTGAACACGCCCGTGGCGAACGCCCGCTCTCGCGCGGGAAACCACTCCGAAACCGCTTTGATGCCTGACGGGAAGTTGCCGCTCTCGCCGACTCCGAGGATCGCGCGTGCGATCGAGAACTGCGTCGCCGTGTTCACGAAGCCGCACAGGGTGTGCCCCACGGTCCAGATCACGAAGGCGATGGAATAGCCGATGCGGGCGCCGGCTACGTCGACGATCCTCCCGAAGCTCAGATACCCGATCGCATAGGCGGCCTGGAACCAGAAGATGACGTCCGCATAGGTCGTCTCGGACCAGCCGAGATCGGCGGAGATCGTCGACTTCAGCACGCCGATCATCTGCCGGTCGACGTAGTTGATAGCCGTTGCGGCAAAGAGCAGGCTGCAGATCAGCCATCGATAGCGACCCATCCGCGATACGGCGTCCTCTGGTCTGACGAGCTCGCTCATGACCTGGGGCGCTGGTCATGATCAGGGACCGCCGGCGTCGCCGCTACGATCCTGCATTCCAGCCGTTCGGAGCCGAACCAGGCCTCGATGGCGTCGCCGACCGCCACCCGATGGACGCCGGTAACCGCTCCTGTGGATATCCATTGCCCTTTCGAAAGCCCGACTCCTCGCGCCGCGGCAAGCTCCGCCAGGAAGCGGACTGCGCCCCACGGGCCGTCTAGCATCGTGGCCGTGGTCGCGGAGCCGACCTCCGCACCGTTGATCAGCAGCTTCACCGGAACCGCGTCCAGATCGAGGGACTGCCAGCCTTCGAACTCGGGACCGACGAGCAGCCCGTGGTTGTTGCCGAAGTCCGAAGCGGTAACCGCGGGACCGAGTTCGTTAATGGAGGTCAGCGGTGAACTAGCGATCTCGATGCCGATCGCGACGGAGTCGACGAGGGATCGTGCATCCTCCATCGTCCATTCGTGCTTGTCGGGATCGGGAGACGAACCCAGTCGAAGAAGGAACTCGGCTTCGACCGCAGCGAACCCTTCTTCGATGACCGGCATCGCCGCTGCCGAGCCGTGCGCGGCGTCGACGATGGACGACGTGAAGATCGGACCCGCAAGTCTGTTGGCCCCGAACCTGCTGTCGAAGGGGGCGTTTATGCGTCCGAGCTTCCAACCGCCGACCGGTTCGTCGTGCAGTTCGATCGCGCGATCTTGGACGGTGTACGCCTCCTCGAGCGAGCCGGGGGCTTCGCCCGGATACGCGTCGAAGCCGGACGCAGACCGTCTCGCTTCCACGAAGCTCCGTGCGATGCGCTCGTGCCGAGCCGCGACCTCTTCCATTTTCACTGTCTTCTCCTTGAACATGGTGCCGCTAGCGCGCCGCGAGGCGCACGAAGGCCGGATCCGTAAGGTACGGCATGCGGGAAGCCTGCCTCTCCCGGGGCGGCTCAACGTACATGGACGTCGCCGCCGTTCGTCCAGAGCACGGGTTGCCTGATCGGGAAGTTCCGGACGATCTCGGGGTCCGTCGGGTCGGCCGGCAGCGTACGCCAGAGCGAGATCCAGTCAGGACAATCAAGGGCGAGCCCGCCGAACAGCAGACTGGGCTGGCGCACCGGCAAGGCATCGAAATGCTCGACGTCCGCGGGATATGGCCAGCGTGCCTTTTTCCGAATGAAGGGCACCATGAAGCCGATGGCATCGGCGACCGAGCCCCCGCCTGGTCCGGCAGCGGTCCACAGCTTCCTCGAACCCGGCGAAAGGATCTGGCAGGCGGTCGCGAGAACGTCGAGGTTGAAGAGCGAGTAGCTGTAGGGCTTGGTGCGGGACAGTTCGAGCGGCTGCCGCCCCCCCGCGGCTATCTGGTTCGGAACAATCACCGTCCGAAGCCGGGTTCTGAGTCCAGCCAGCGCGTCTTCGTCGGAGAGCAAATCCGAGAACGCGGCGCACTGGAGTAGCCAGCACGTGCCGTGGTTGTTCTTCTGATCCCGTTCCTCGATGCCGGCCGCCGAAGTCGTCAGCCATCCGAGATAGCTTCGGAACCAGGCGTCGACGCCTGCCCTGAACCTCGCGTCGAAACCTGGCGCACGCAGGTTGCTCAGCAATTTTGCGGCATGCGCGACCTCGACGATCTGTAGAGTGTCGATAATGCCGATCGCCCGGCCGGTGTCGCGCCCGATGATGGCCTGGGCATGCGCGAGATCGGGAGACATCCGGGTTTCCGGCGCCACGAACCAGGCGTTCAGATGCTCTGCTGCGGCCCGCGCGTACCGGCTCTCCCCCGTCAGACGCCATGCCGCCGCGAGTGCCGGCATGCGGACGCCGAACGCTATGAGCGCGTCGCGGTGCCCGTCGAACTTTCCTGGGTTGGAGAAGCCGTCCCGCCTCACATAGGGACCGCCCGCATGCGAAAGATCCGGCCACCAATAGTCCGCTTCGGAGTAGTAGTCGTGCACGCCGCCCGGGCTGCGAGGTGCCGGGATCGAGGTTATCGTGCGGGGAGCCTCTCGCAGATACGCGTCGGCGGCGCGTACCACGCGGTCATGTTCGATGCGTTGCAGATCCAATCTTTGGGCGCACGCCGGCTTAGGGACGATCAACGCCGCGGATGCCGCGATCATGAATGAGCGGCGATCGATCACGGCGTGACGACGCCAAGGAATGCCTGCACAGCCTGCCGGCGCTGATCGGTCCAAGGCTCAACGAGCGACTGGGGCATAGGACCGGTATTCCAGTGCGGCCGGATAGCCGTCGACGGTGCGCGGATAGCTTCCCGGTCCCCAAGCCCAGGAAGCTCTCGTGAGAAGGCCGTCCAGTTCCTTGGGTTCGAGGCGCAACTCCTTGTACGGCCACTTCTCTGGCTGACCGCGGTAGGACGCGAGGAAGTCCGTCGCCTTCCGGAGACCGCGCCCCTTGGCGTCCTTGTAACCCCACAGGTCCTTTCCGAGGCACCCGGCCATCTCCGCCACGTCGAATGCGGGCGTCAGGGCGTAGATCGAATAATGGAAGCTCCGCGTCCGAGCGGTCTCGGCCGGCAGGCGGCCGTCGACGTCCATCTGCGCGGAGATGCGACGAGCGGGAAACTGGTCGATAACCCTGCGCGCCACGTCGGGGCGGCGGGCGAACAACGCGTACTGGGTTATCTGGCTGTCGAACCAGATCCCGTGGTTGTTCCTGGCCGCCTGCTCCGCCCGGCCATTGGGACTGGTGAGCATCCAGTCGACGTAGCGACCGAACCATCCCTCGAGCGCCTTCTGCTCGTCCGTCGTGATCGCCTTTGACGGGGCGAGCAGGCCGACGGCATCGACGACGGACTGGAATGCGCTCGTATCGAGGACCCCTTCGGCTCTTCCGTCCTCCCGGCCGCGCACCGCCTGGGCGAAGTTCGCGTTCGGGTTCATCGCGGTGGCCGGATCGAGAAACCACGTCCGGATGAGCAGCGCGGCCTTCTTCGCGTATCGGATGTCGTCGCTGTAGTAGTAGGCCAGAGCGAGCACGCGGACGTCGCCGCTCAGTAGGCCGATCGCGGTCCTGTCGTAGCTGTTCGTTTCGCGCGCCGGGTTGATCACGCCGTCGCGACGGACATAGGGTCCATTCGGGTTCGCTGGATCGGGCCACCAATAGGGCGCGATGCTGAGATAGTCGTGCCGGTCTCCGGACGGCGGCAGCGTCGTCTTGTCGGTGACCGCTCCCGGACGACGGAGCAGCGCTGCGTCGGCCTGCTTCAGGAGTTGCCGGTAGGCCGCGGATACCGTCGGATCGGTGTCGCGGACTGCCTTTATCGCGATCAGCTCGTCGGGCTTCAGGAAGAAGGTCCGACGACCGCTGAATGCAGGCGCGTATCCTTCCACGCCGCTACAGGTCGGCCGGATTGGTTGGAGCGTCGGCGAAAAGGCCGCCGCCGCGCACGAGAGCGCAGCGGCGGTAGACGCCAGAACCGGGGAGAGGACGGTTCGGACAGATCGCATCACATGCGAACCCTGAAGCCGACGAAGTACTGTGTCCCGCTGTTGGAGACCTCGGCGATGCTGTCTTCGCCGCCCTTGTAGAAGACGTCCTTGGTACCGGTGAGGTTCAACGCTTGAGCCTTCAACTGGACGTTGTCGGTCAGGTTGTACTGGGCCGACAGGTTCAGGAAATCTGATCCGCGAACCGAACGGTTCGTCCCGCCGTTCGGCTTGTAGTAGTCGGACCGATACCGGTACGAGGCACGGATCGAGAAGCCGTACTTCTCATAGTACACCGAGCCGCTCGCCGTCCATTTCGACAGGCCGATGAGATTGGCCGGATCGAGATACGGCGCGAGCGTGGACGTGTCGGGATATTCGAAGTTCGCAAACGCCCGGTTGGCGGACGCCTGGATGCCGAACCCATCGAGCGGCGAAGGCAGCCATGTGAAGGCGTGGCTGCCCTGCACTTCGACGCCGTACAGATTGCGCGTCTTAGGATCGTTCGCCGGCGCGGTCGGATTGATCGTCAGATCGACGGTCTGCCGGGGGCCGCCGTTCGTGATCGTCGTGACCGTGATGGGCGTCGGGATCGACTGGTTCGCACCGATCACGGCTCCCTCAACCCATTTGTAGTACCCTGCCACCGACAGCAGAGTATCCTTGGAGGCGTAGAGCTCGAGTGAGATGTCGGCGTTCCACGCCCGCAGCGGCTTCAGGTTCGGATTGCCGGTGGTCGCATTGAAGATGATGTTGTTGACGCCGGTTCCGGTCGACGGATTCAGGTTGATGCCGGCGCCGAAGCTCTCGATTCCGGATCGCGAGATCGCCCGGTATCCCGCCAGTCGCAGCTTCAACTGGTTGGAGAGTTCGAAGGCTAGGTTCGAACTGGGCAGGAAATAGTTGTACTTACCCTTGGCCGTGTTCGACGTGAGCGCGCCCGTCGGATCAACTGCGACGGTGTAGTTGTCGGACCCCGTGTCGACGGTGACCAGGTAGGCCTGACGGAACCCCTTCGAGACGATGTCGGTCTTGATCCACCGCAGTCCGACGTTTCCGCTGAACGGGATCGAACCCAGATCGGACTTGAAGCTGGCCATCGCGTAAGCTGCGTAGATCCGCTCTCGGACGTCGATGTCGCTCGGATCGCGACCATCGGCCGGGTACGGCAGCGCGTCATCGCTACCGGTGAATGTCCGGAAGAGGCATTCGTTGTCGAACGTCGCCCACTGGTTCAGGTTGGTCTCGCCGCTGAAATAGGACCGGGTGGTGAACGGAGCCCTGCAGTTCTGGTTCGCGGCCGTGATGAGTTGGGCCGGCGTCTGCCCGTTGACCGGGACCAGCGTCGCGAGATCGCTGTTGCGTGCATTGTCGTTGGTGCGCTGGTGGTTGGATATGCGCCCGCCGACCTTGATCTGGTTGAAGAACCCATCGAAGTCCCTTGAGACGTCGGCCCGACCTGCCCAGATCTTGTCACGCCGGTCGGTGACGAACCGGTTCCGGGCATAGACGGACGTCGCGGTCGCCGAAAGGAAGCTGGCGGGATCCGTCACGTCGAAACCGTTTCCGAAGGTCACGTCGGGCACGACATTGTCGCCGACGTAGGTCAGGGTGTACGGCACCCGTGTCGTCGAGCGCATCCGGGTCTGCCGCTGCGTCTCCGTCCGCTGGGAGTCGGAATAGGATCCGTCGACGGAGAAGGTCCAGCGGTCGGGGCGCCAGATCAGGTTGAGACCGCCGCCGTAGTACTTCTCGCTCCGTTCCCGACGCTCGAGCTGGTCCTCGATGTTCGAGTTGCCGCTGTAGCTGATCAATGCGCCCTTCGAGTAGCCGTTCGTCCCGTCTCCGATGATCAGCGGCTTCACGCCGCGCAGACCTTCGGCGATCGCGAGCACGTTGCGCTTCTCCAGGCTGGCGCGGTTTGAAAACTGTCCATCGATCGCGACCTCGAACGTCGAGGTTGGCCGCCACTGCAAGGCGCCGATCACGGCGTCCCGAACCTCGGCAGTCTGCTGAGTGCGGAAACTACGCGAGGAGTTCGCGAAGTAGACCGGCCCGACCGTCTCGCCGACTGCGACCGGCGTCTGCCCCGTTGCCGGCGCCACGGACCGGGGTCCCGCCGCCAATGTGCAGTTCACGCCCGCCCCGGCCGCCACGAGCGCGCCGGCCGTCCCGGTGATCAGGGACGGGTTGTTCGCCGAGGTGTTGCACGCCTGGAACGTCGCGTTGGCGTTGTAGTAGTCTTCGGGTGCCGTCGTATCCTGGCGCTGGTAGCCGATGCTGATGCCTATGTCGCCGATGCCGGTCTTGAACTGATCGGTGTACGAGATGTTGGCGCGGTAGCCGAGGCCGTCGTCCTGGTAGACGTCGTCGGACTTCGGCTGGAAGTCGGCGCGGATCTCGGCCTGGAGACGACGCTTGCCGTAGTCGAGCGGCTTCAAGGAGCGCAGTTCGATGATGCCGCCGACGCCGCCTTCAAGGAAGTCGGCCTGCTGGGTCTTGTAGACGAGGACGCCGTTGACGAGCTCGGACGGGAACTGCTGGAACGCAACCGAACGATCGCCGCCCGCGGTGGAGACTTCGCGCCCGTTGAAGGTCGCGAAGCTGAGCGTGGGCCCGAGTCCGCGAACGGAGATCTCGTTGGCGTTGCCCTTGAAGCGGTCGGCCGATACGCCTGCCAGCCGCTCGAGCGTGTCGCCCACCGAATTGTCGGGCGTGGAGCCGATCTCGTCGCTGACGAGGCCGTCGACGACGACGCTCGAATTGCGCTTCAGCTCGATCGAGGTTCTCTGCGTCGCCCTTGCGCCGGTCACGACGATGTCGCCGGCCGAGACGTCTGCCTCCGCCGCGGCCCGCGCTATCGGGTCGGTCATTGGATCAGCGATGTCGGACGTCTGCTCCCGCGTCGGGTCCAGCGCACCGCCCTCGGGCTGAACGGGGTTGCTTTGCACGGAGGGGGACGCCGCGCTGCTACCGGCCGGCGTGGACTGCACTGTTGCCGGGTCCTGTGAAGGCGCGTTCTGAGCGGCTCCGAGAGCGGCGGTGGACAGCACCGACCAGGCGGTCGTCATCAGGAGCGCGGAGTAGGCGCACCTATGGATACGTGATTGCTTCATTCGAAGTTCCTCCCTGTTCCCGCCGCACCTCGTCGAGGCTGCGTGGCCCGGTTGTTACCGGTGTCATGCGACTCAACTAACACATGCAAGAGGGGTGTCAATAGTTGTATGACAACGTCCAGTTCAGTTCTGTGGAAGCTGTGGGCACTGCCATCATCACGTCGCACTCGACCAACGACCGGAAAGCGCCGGTCGTGGACCGGTACGGCTGTTTGGCCACCTGTTGCGCCGCGCAGTTGCCGTAACCTCTTGTTTCCAAACGTTTCACCTCGCCCGTGCCGAACGTGACAGTTCCGGCAGACCGAGTGACCGGACGCGAGGAGAAGCTCGCGAACGCCATTTCGATCTTGGCGATCTTCGCAGCCCCCTTCACCGAGAGCGAGTCGGTCCGCGTGATGCTCCCGGGAGTGAGCCGGTACTTCGTGACGATCGTCGCACGAGGGTCCGCGGTTGCGTCCGCCCCGCCCATCCTGTCGAGAGCGTCCTGCCGCCAAGTCACATCCGTCACGGGCCCGCGCTTCGTGACGCGGACGTCCTTGAACCAGGCCAACGGCATGAGCACGCTGCCGTCGGTCAGAGTGATCCTGGGCAGAAGGAGCGGATAGTCCGCGTCCGCCGATCCCTGCAGCATGCCTGGAGAGAACGGCACCGGAAAGTACGGGTTGTGCATATGCTGCCCTTCCGCCCCGTTTATAATCGGAAGGCCGATCACCCTATCTCCGTCGCGGATGGTCACCACCGCCCGGTCGTGCTCACCGCGGGCAAACCAGGTGGTCGTGGATTTCGGAAGGGTCTTAAGCCAGCGCTCGTAGCCCGCGTCCGGAGCGCGTCCGCGGTATCCGAGATCGCTCCAGATGGCGTCGGTGTAGATGTACTGTCGCGCGAGGCTGAGGTTCTCGCCGAATATGCGATGCTTGCCGCGGTATGCATCGGTCCTCCGCCCCTGATCCCAGAGATCGACCGACCCGGTGGCCGGATTGACCCAGAAGTCCATGTACCTGGCTGCGATGCGCGACGAGAACGCATAGGCCATCTGTTCCTCGGTCGGCGTCAGCACCTTCAGCCGTGCCGCCGCGGTGAGTACCTCGAGGAACGCAGTCTCGCCGTACGTGCCGATGCTGCGGCCGTACTCCCAGCCCTCGCCCCTCATGTTGAAGCGCGGCAGCATGAGGTCGACGGAACGGCGCAGCCATCCCTTCACCTCCGGGGTCGGCTCCATGCCCGTTTCGACGAGACGCTGCGCGATCTCCCCGATTAGAAGGACGCTGTACCGGTCGAAACGTCCCTTGCCTTCCGTCTCGTCCGCGAAGCCGTACTCGCCCGAGTAGCGGCGATAGTGGTCGAGCGTACGCTCCAGCAGTCGATCACTTCCCTTCTCGTCCTCCCAGCCCATGAGGAAGCGGAGTCGTGCTATCGAAAACGCCACCCCGTAGTAGTTGTTGGGAAGGTCGATCAGCGAAAGGTCCGGCCGGACGAACCTGTGCCAGTCGAGTCTCGCCTTGAGGAGCGCCAGCGTCGCCGGCGACACGGCCTCTTCCAGTAGTCCGGCCTGCTTCAGGCGGTGGAGGGCGGATACGTAGTAGTAGATGCCCCATGTGTCGTTCGGATCGCCGACGGTGAGGTCCGCGATCGTCGCGAAGTCCTTGAGACGCTGAGGAAGGCGGGGGTCGCCCTTCGGCAGGTCCAGCACCCTGTACGACATGGCCGCGGCGATCTTGCCAGGCAGGAACTTGTCGCCGCTCTTGAAGACCTCGACGCCGCCCAGCCTCATGTTCCGCTTGTCGCGCAGCAACTGGGCCAGCAGCGCCTCCATCTGCCGCATCAGCCGCCGTTCCACCGTATCGTGCATGGCGGGAGCGGTGGCGTACGTCGGACCGTGTGGACGTGCGGTCCAGTCCGAAGCGGAAGCGCCCGGCTCGGACGCGCCGGCGGTGAGCAGCGGGAGAGCGAGCAGGACGCAGAGATTGCGTAGGGTCATCTAGCGGCTCCATGTCTGGAAAGATCGTATAGGGCTGTCCCTGCAAGAACGTAGGCCCCAGCGCCGTAGAACTGGGTGTCCGACGCCGCGACGCTGTCCGGGCGGTCGCTGACCTGCTGTACCCAGCCGAGCATGCCGTCGGGTTGGACGCTGCGTTCCAGTGCCGCCCACCCACGGATTGCGGCCGGCCGATAGGTCTGCGCATCGAGGATCCCGACGTCGATGCCCCAGGCGAACGCGTAGGTGAAGAACGCGGTGCCGCTCGTCTCGGGCGGGGTGTCCTTTCCGTTGTCGAGCAGTGACGGCGCCCAGAAGCCGTCGGGCTTCTGAAGTCCGACGATCCGTGAGGCCATGTCACGGAACAGGCCGACGTAGTACGCTCTGTGCGGATCGGTTTTGGGAAGTTCGTCTATGATCCGGACGAGACCTGCCATCACCCATCCGTTGCCACGGCTCCAGAAGAGCTTGCGACCCTTCACGTCACGCCGCTCGAAGAAGCGGCTGTCACGGAAGAACAGCCGGTCCTTGCGGTCGTAGAGATAGTCGGTGGTCGCACGGAACTCCTCATGCGCGAAACGGGCGTACCGCGGGTCATGGGTTGCCCGGGAGAACTGCAGCAGCGTCGGCGGCGCCATGAACAGCGCATCGGCCCAGCACCACCGCTGAGTGCAGATCGGATCGCCGTGTCCGCTGGGGTTGGGCTGGAACACGAGATCACCGACCGGCCGGTTGGCGAGGACCGCGTCGAAATAGGCCTTCGTGGGAACGACCGCCGCGCTTCCTGCTCCATGTGCAGCCGCCCAGATCCACGCCTGCGCGATCAGCTGGTCATCGGCGTGGAAGGCCTTGTCGCCGAGCCGCCAGTGCTGAGCGCGTCCGAGGTCAACGATCGCCCGGGCATATGCAGGATCGCGTGACCGATCGGCCAGTTCCGTCAGCGCGACCCAGAAGGTCGCCTGCTGCCAGTCCCGGGGATCACGTACGCTGCGCGATGCTGCCGGCATGTACTCGAACGTATTCCTGTGCTTGAGTTGCCACGTCGCCACCCGCTCGGTCGACTTCAGGATGGCGGCAGGAGCGGGCAGCTGAGGAGCGGGCAACGCTTGGGCCGTCATGGCCACGGCAGCGGAAAGGATCGCGTTCAGCAGCATGTCTCACCTCGGCTGGGTTGACTGGATCTCGAGGAATGGACTGAGCGCATTTCGTCGCTGGTGGCCTGGGCGAACGGCACCGCCCCCCAGCCGGAATTCCCGCCGGTAAGGGAAGCGAGCGACATGGTTGGGTTCGTCCAGCCACGACCGGTCGCACTCGCGATGACCGTCCGGACGACCGGTACGACCTTCCTTCTCGCCGACGTTTCTTCGAACAGGGCTGCGAAGCGTCTACCGATCACAGCGCCCGCTTGCCGGACGGTCGTCGTCGGCCAGCCTTGGAGATATGCCAGCTCTCGGTCGCAGCCAACGGGATGCGCCATCGCCACGGCTTCGCGTGTCAGAACGCATGCGGCGTCCGCAGGGAAAGTACCCCTCAAAATCCATCTCCTCAGATCAGGCTGTTGCCTTGACACCGGTAGCATTCCTCTTTCCTTTGAGTTGCGATGTCAATAAGGTTGTCACACAACTGTGGCAGCCGGGGGAGGCAGCGTGTCGAAGAATAGTACCGAGCGTCCGATCGTGCCGGCACCGAGGACGCGGCTTCCATGCGTGGATGAACCATCCGTGTTGCGGCACAGGACGGACTGCGTCGCGGTTATGAGCGCACGATGATCATGTCCGCGACGACGTTTCAGGCCCGTACGGACCGCTCAGACGAGGTCGCTGGCGGTGGTGGTCGCGGAGAGCGGATCGTAAGGACGCCTGTTAAAGGTGTCGACGCGGAGCGCGACGTGGGGAAACGTCTTGTTCCGACCCTGGACGCGCCACGAGCGACCGTGAACCCGAAGGACGGTGCGCGTTGGCGGATGTAGCTTTGGCCACGATCGGCTCCGGTTCTCGTGAGCCGGGTGGATCCGTCCGTGGGAGCAGCCCCACGATCAACGACGTCGCCAGAGTGGCAGGCGTATCGAAGAAGACGGTCAGCCGGGTCATCAACGACTCCCCGCTCCTTCGGGTCGAGACGCGGCAGCGGGTCGAGCTGGCCATAGCCGAACTGGGATTCGTGCCGAACCTACAGGCCCGGGGCCTGGCCATGGGACACAACTCCCTCATCGGGCTCATCCATGACAATCCCAACTCGCAGATGGTGCTGGGAGTGCAGCAGGGCATACTCGAGGCGATCAGGGATACCGACTTCGCGCTCGTCGTACGGCCGGTGGATCGCGGATCGCCGGGAATGATGGACGACGTTCGTCGCTTCCTCGAGCGGCAGCGCCTCTTCGGCGTGATGCTCCTGCCGCCCATCTCCGAGAACGACCTGCTGGCGCGACAATGCGCCGAGCTAGGATGCCGGTACGTCCGGATGGGATCGGCGCGCCTCGACGCAGACGCCCACTGCGTCTCGTCGAACGATGCCGAAGCCGTCGCGGCTGCTACGCGCCATCTGATCGTGCGTGGACACAGGCGGATAGGACTTGTCGCCGGTCCGCACGGATTCCGGTCCGCCAAGGAACGTCGCGCAGGGTTCGAAGCGGCACTGAACGAAGCGAACGTGGCTCTCCCTCGCAGCCTGATCGCGCAGGGAGACTATCGTTTCGATTCCGGCGTCATTGCGGGAAGCCGCCTGCTCGATCAGGTTCCGCCCCCGACCGCGATCTTCGCCTGCAACGACGAGATGGCAGCGGGCGTTCTACACGCTGCGCGTCAGCGAGACCTTGCGGTCCCGCGTGATCTCTCCATCATCGGGTTCGATGACACTCCCATAGCAGCGCACGTCTGGCCCCCGCTGACCACGGTTCGTTGGCCCATACAGGCGATGGGCCAGGCCGCGGCACGCAAGCTGCTCGACGGATCATCGGATGCGCCTGCGCCTCCGTCGGTGTTCCCGTCCAAACTCATTGTGCGCGGCTCCGTCGCGGATCTGGAAGTCGGACCATGACCGCCACCCGTCCCCCTTTGCCTCGCACGCCTGCGCGAGGGCCACAGACCACTCGTTTCCACAGCCGCCGCTGCCCCAGCGACCAGAACCATCGGAGCATTCCAATGTACGATCGTACCTACTACGCCACGCACCCCGACATGATGGAATGCGTCTCCAACGACGAACTGCGCGACCGCTATCTGATCCAGGGCCTGTTCCGCGACGGCGAATGCGTGCTGAACTACACGCATGCCGAGCGTTTCGTCATCGGCGGCGTCGCGGTCGCGACCGGTAGCGTGAAGCTGCCCGACCAGACCGAGCCGGCGTCTGCGGCAGGCCACCCGTTCCTGGAGCGCCGCGAAATGGCTGTCGTCAACGTCGGCAAGGTATCCGGCACCGTCACCGTCGACGGCGAGACCTTCACGCTGGGCAACAAAGACTGCCTTTACGTGACGATGGGCGCGAAGGACGTGCAGTTCGCCGGCGACGGCACGCGCTTCTATCTGGCGTCGTGCCCCGCGCACAAGGCGTTCACGACCCGCGTCATCTCGGTCCGAGATGCGACGACGCTGGAGCGCGGCAGCCTTGAGGAGTCGAACGAGCGGACGATCCATCAGATGGTCATTCCGGGCATCTGCGAAAGCGCTCAGCTCGTCATGGGCCTCACCGTGCTGAAGCCGGGTTCGGTGTGGAACACAATGCCGCCGCACATCCACGAGCGTCGCAGCGAGATCTACTTCTACTTCGAGCTCGACGATCTCGAGAAGGACCGCGTGTTCCACTACATGGGCGAGGGCGAAGCGACCCGCCACATCGTAATGGGTAACGAGGAGGCGGTGATCAGCCCCCCCTGGTCGATCCACATGGGTTCGGGAACCAAGGCGTACGCGTTCATCTGGGCGATGGCGGGCGAGAACCAGGACTACACGGACATGAACGTCCTCGACATCTGTCAGCTGGCTTGAAGGCGATGGCAAGCCTCTTCGATCTCAGCGGCAAGGTCGCGATCGTAACCGGCGCCAACACGGGCATAGGTCAGGCGATCGCCTTGGCCCTCGCCTCATCCGGTGCAGACGTCGCCTGCGTCGGACGCACGCCCGCCCAGGATACCGCGGATCGGATCAAGGCGATGGGGCGCAGGGCGGAGATCATCTCCGCCGACCTCTCGACGATCGACCCGGTCGAACGCATCGTCGACGAGACCGCGGCGAAACTGGGCGGGGTCGACATCCTGGTGAACAACGCCGGCATCATCCGGCGAGCGGATGCGGTAGACTTCACGGAAGCGGACTGGGATGCGGTGATCGATACCAATCTGAAATCCGTGTTCTTCCTAAGTCAGGCGGCTGGGCAGCACATGATCGCCCGCGGCAGCGGCAAGATCATCAACATCGCCTCGATGCTCACGTTCCAAGGCGGGGTGCGCGTCCCGAGCTACACGGCCTCGAAGAGCGGGATCGGCGGCCTAACCAAGCTCCTGGCGAACGAGTGGGCGAGCAAAGGGATCAACGTCAACGCGATAGCACCCGGCTACATCGCGACGGCCAACACCGCAGCGCTCCAAGCGGACGAGGCGCGAAACAGATCCATCCTCGAACGGATTCCGGCCGGTCGTTGGGGTGATGCGTCCGATCTGGGCGGCGCGGCCGTCTTCCTCTCCAGTCGCGCAGCGGACTACGTCCAGGGACACGTTCTGGCCGTCGACGGCGGATGGCTCGCACGCTGATGGCCATCGGCTCCCGACGTCTTCTCGCCTTCGGCGAGACCATGCTTCGCATGTCGCCTCCGGGCCGCGAACTGCTGATGCAGACCCCCAGCCTCGACGTCTGGGTCGCTGGCGCCGAAGCCAACGTCGCGACTGCGCTTGCACGGCTGGGGCACGACGTCGGCTTCGCCAGCCGCGTGCCCGACAACGATCTGGGCCGATCGGCGGTGACGACGCTGCGCGGGCACGGCGTCGACACTGCAGGCATGAAGCTAGGCGGCGATCGAATGGGACTGTACTTCGTCACGTCCGGTGCCGGCATGCGGGCCACCGAGGTGATCTACGACAGGTCGAGGTCCTCGTTCGCAGAGGCGTCGGTCGACACCTGGAACTGGGACGAACTTCTCTCCGGCATCGATTGGCTTCATCTGTCCGGCATCACGCCGGCGCTGGGGCCGGGCCCCGCAGCGAACGCGCTTGCCGCCGTCAAGGCGGCGAGCGGGCATGGCGTGCGGATCTCCTTCGACGGCAACTACCGCGCGAAGCTCTGGGAAAGTTGGGATTCCGATCCCCAAGCCATCCTGTGCGAACTGGTCGCTCATGCCGATCTGCTGTTCGGAAACCACCGCGACATCGCGCTGCTGCTGGGTCGCGAGTTCTCGGGGGATGCGGAACATCGCCGTCGCGAGGCAGCCGAAGCGGCATTCTCGCGGTTCCCGAGGCTAAGTATCATCGCGTCTACCGCTCGGGTCGTCGAGACGGTCGACCATCACCGGTTGTCTGCACGGATCGACATGCGGGACGGCCATTCCCAGACCGAGGAGGTGGTTCTTTCGGGGATCGTCGACCGCATTGGAGGCGGTGACGCCTTCGCGGCTGGCGTCCTTCACGGAATTCTGGGCGGCTCGGACATGCAGATGGCCGCAAGAACCGGTCTTGCACTTGCTGCACTGAAGCACTCGCTTCCCGGCGACGCGAGTCTGTTTCGCCAGACGGACCTCGATGCCTATCTCAAAGGGGGTTACGATGTTCGTCGCTAGAACGGCATGGGGCACGCGCGCATTCATGGGGCTCGTCCTGGCGCTGGTCGCCCTGCCGATCGCCATCGATGCGCAGGACAAGCCGAGAGACGAACGCAAGGCGCTTCCGCCAGCCGCCGATAGAAACTCCCGGGCAGCGGTCGTCTTCGCTCCGTACAGGTTCGGCGACATTCTCTGGGAGAACGACAGGACTGCCCATCGCATCTATGGACGCCCGCTCGAGAAGGCGGAACCGCCTTCGAGTTCGGGCATCGACGCATGGGGAAAGAACGTCCGGTGGCCGTTCATGGATCGTCAGCTCCGAACCGGCGACCAGCACGCGGATCACGGCGAGGGCATCGACTTCTACGGCGTACACAGCTTCCGCGGTGCCGGCGGTCTGGGCATCTGGTACGACAACAAGCTCTGGGTCTCGCGCAACTATTCGAGGTACCGGATACTGCAGAACGGGCCGGAAACGGCGTCCTTCAGCGTCGATTACGAGCGTTGGCCGGTGGACGTGGTGAGAAGCGTCTGGGAGACGAGGCGCTTCACGCTACCGGCCGGCACGAACTTCACGCGCATGGTGTCGACGCTGAAGTCCAACAAGCCGGGCGATCTCGTAGTGGGCATCGGGATCTCTAAGCATCCGACCGACGAGACGAAACGCGGCACGCTTACCGTGGACCGGGCTGCCGGACGCCTGATCTGGTGGGGCCCCACCGATCCGGCGAAGGGGACGATGGGCGTCGCCCTGCTGGTCGATCCCAAGGCGATCGTCGACGTCACGGCCGATGCGGACAATTATCTAGTACTGCTCCGCGCAAGGCCAGGGAAGCCGTTCGTCTACTACATGGGCGCAGCGTGGGATCGCGGCCTGGACGTCCACTCACAACAGGACTGGCTGGCGATGGTCCGAGCCGCGGATACGGACTTCCGCCCCTAGATCATAAGTTGTATTACAACTATTGACATCCCGTGGGGAAGGAGGATGATCGGCCCGTTACCTCCGGCAACCTGCGGGGGGACGCGACCCGGGTAACCCGGGCGTGATGGGAGGATGCGATGAAGAAGCATAGCTTGCTGGCGTGCGCCGCCGCGTACGCCATCGCCTGCGCACAACCGGCGCAGGCCCAACAGTCGGGTACTCCGGCGGATGCCTCGGCGGGCGAAGCGGCGTCGCCCTCCCCCGCCGCTCCAAGCGCCGCACTGGAAGACATCGTCGTCACCGCGAACAAGAGGTCGCAGAGCATCCAGGACGTCCCCGCTTCCGTGCTCGCGATAACGTCGGCGGGACTGGAACGGGCGAACGTGCGGGATTTCGACGACCTCGTCCGCACGGCGCCGTCGCTGACCATCACGAAGACAAGTCAGCCCGCGAACAACAGCATCAACATCCGCGGCATCGGGACCTACGCGTACAGCATCTCCACCCAGCCCAGCGTCGTGGTAGTCGTCGACGACATCCCACAGGCCTTCCAGGCCGCGGCGTTCACCGCGCTCGCCGATGTCGCGCAGATCGAGGTCCTGCGGGGACCCCAGAGTACCTTGTTCGGGAAGGCGGCGTCCGCGGGGGCGATCAACATCACGACGCTCGCTCCGACCGACCGGCTTTCGGCGCGGGTCGAGACGTTCTTCACCGACGATGGCGAACAGCGGTATCAGGGTAGCATCTCCGGTCCGCTGACATCGACCCTCAAGGCGCGGCTTTCGGGCAGCTACAGCAAGTATCGAGGGACGATCTTCAACACGTTCACCGGCAACTGGCTTAATGGCCAGTCGGACGTGCTGTTTCGCGGCAAGCTGCTTTGGGAACCGGGTTCGAACGCGTCGATCATCGCATCACCCTACTATGTGCGGACGAAGTCGACCTGCTGTGCGCCGGCACAGTATCAGCTCAGCCCCGGCGTCACGTTCGCTCGCGGACGCATTGGCCAGAACGTCATCCTCGCTGGAATCGTGCCCTCGTCTCAGAACCGCCTCACGCGGCTCGACGTTGATTCGAAGGGCGACTCGACCGACTACGGCACGGGCGTGAAGGCGGCCTATGCATTCGATGGCGGCCCGACGATCGCGTCGATCAGTTCGATCGACAGGTACAAGCTGGTTGATCTCCAGGACACGGATTCAAGCGCTTTCGACTTCCGGACGGTTGCCCCAACCGCCCCTGCGGGCGGTTCGGCGAACGGCGGTTTCTTCAAGGTGACGACCTTCACCGAGGAGCTGCGTCTCACGTCGCCCGACCGGGGGCGCCTGCGCTACGTCGCAGGACTGTTCTACAGCGACACGCGGTCGCTCCGCGACTATGTCCGCGGATCCAACACCCTGGGCAATTTCAACGGGTTGCCGTCGCTACCGTCCACCAACAGCATCGCCTATTCGAGCTATCTCGCGAGATCGGCGCAGCAGACCTATGCCGCGTTCGGACAGGCGACCTACGACGTCACGCGAAGGCTGTCGCTGACCGGCGGCCTCCGGGTTCATCGCGAGGACGTCAGATACAGCTTCATCGATCGGGGAACCGGCGTGCGCTATGGATACCCACGGTGCTCGACGGCGAGCGGGACCGCCGGCCTCGCCGTCTCCACGTGTGACCAGGACACGGTCGTGACCGGAAAGGCGGCAATCCAGTTCCGTCCGACCGAGACCGTGATGGTGTTCGCGGACTATGCGCGCGGCTACAAGGGCTTGGCATACGACCTGACGAGCACCTACACCGTTCGCACGCCGTTGGCGTCAGGCCCGTTGAAGGGCGTACCGGTCGCCGATGCCGTGGCGGCCAGACAGCCTGTGCCGGCAGAACACGGCGACAGCTTCGAAGTCGGCCTCAAGTCCACGTTCCTCGACAATCGGCTCACGTTCAACCTCACCGGCTTCTACGAGGCGTTCTACGGCTTCCAGGCGCAGAGCCGCGACGACACGACCGGCCAGAACATCTTGAACAGTCTGGGCAAGGTGACGTCGCACGGCGTAGAGATGGAGGCAGCCGCCAGACCGTCCACAGCGCTGACGCTAAACCTCTACGGCGCGTACACCGTCGCCCGAATGGACCGCTTCCTCAATGCCACCTGCTTCCCCCAGCAGACCGTCGCCCACGGGTGCGTCGGCGGCATACAGGACCTGTCGGGGCGGACGCTGCCTAACTCGCCCCGCTGGAACCTCTCGGGCAATGCGCAGTACGATCAGCCTCTGACGAACGACATCATCGGGTTCCTCCAGTCCAGCGTCCACTATCAGTCACGCGTCGTATTCAGCCTTCTTCAGGATCCGGACTCCGAACAGGGCGGATACACGCTGGTGAACCTGGGAGCCGGTGTCAGAAGCGGTCCGTTCAAGGTGACGCTGTTCGTCAACAACGTATTCGACCGCGACTATGTGCTGACCAAGGGACGGGACGGCGTATGGAACTACGGCGTGGCCGCGTCACCGTCGACGTTGGCCGTCAGCTACAAGCCTGGAAGAGACAGCCAGCGCTACTTCGGCGTTCGAAGCGGGTTCACGTTCTGAGAGCTTGCGACGCGCGCCTGTACCAGGATCGCCGAGCCGACCGATGGGTCCTTGCCGGCGAGGAGCAGGCGGCATCGGAGACGAACCGTAGCCGCACCCGAAGGAGGTGGCTGGCGCCCCCTCCTTCGGGTGGTAAAGCGTACTCATGAAGGTAACGAAAGCCGCCAACCTCGCCGACGATCTGGTTCGGCGGTTCGAGAGCCAGATCGAGGCAGGTGAGTTGCTGCCCGGCGGGCGCTTCCCCACCGAGAAGCAGATCACCGAGGATTTCGCCGTAAGCCGGACGGTGGTCCGCGAGGCCTTTGCGCGCCTGGCCGCCCGCGGCTTGCTCGAATCACGCCGGGGATCAGGAGCCTTCGTCGCCGAGGCCGCGCACTATCGTGCCTTCCAGGTGACGCCCGAGGAGGTGGAGGCGATCGAAGACGTCCTGAAGCTGCTGGAGATGCGCATGGGTTTCGAAAGCGAGATGGCCGAACTCGCCGCGAAGCGGCGGTCGGATACAGATCTGGCCGAGATGCGTGATGCACTCGCCGCCATGGAACGTAGTTCCGACGTTGACGGATCGGTCCTGGCAGACGCCGCCTTCCATGCCGCGATCGCACATGCGACCGGGAATGACTATTTCGCTCGCTTCACCTCTTTCCTCGGCGTCCGTCTGATCCCTTCGCGCAGACTTTATCTGCAGGCCGACGATCCCGCCGCGCACAAGGCCTATGCGCAGACGATAAACAAGGACCACGAGGCGATCTACTCGGCCATCGAGGCGGCCGATCCGCCGCGCGCGCGCAGGGCGGCACGCCTGCACATGCAGAAGAGCTACGAGAGATATCAGGCCCTATCCAAACGATCATGAAGCGGTCGCGCTGCGGCGCGGACGGCGGCAACGACTGGCCCCTGTTGAGAAGTGCCTAGAATGGCCACACCTCGAACCGCCGCAATCGACGGGCGGACGGACATTGACGTTAAAAACGCGCGCCAACTGGTCCGCATCTGAAAGATCAGCGTCAGTTCCCCGGTCTAGATCGAGAACGCCAAATCGGGACGGGAAGAGCGAGGCGGACCTCCGTCCCACTACCAAGGACAGAATGGATCGACAGTTTGGCACCGATCTGCTTCGCCCGCTCCTGCATTCCGGTAAGGCCGAAATGTCCCGGCCGTCCGCCTGCCTTGAGCACTTCCGGCGGGATGCCAACGCCGTCATCGCGGATGGAAAGCGTGATGCTGAACATCGCGAATGTCAGATCGACGGTGACGATTGATGCTTTCGCGTGTCGTCTGATGTTGAAGAGCGCCTCGCTAACGATTCCGCTCACCTCGGCAATGCACTCGGGCTCGACCCAACGGACTTTTCCCTTGGAAGTGAAGTTGATCTTAATTCCGGAAGGAAAGTCCTGGCGATCGATGAGCGCGAGGACGACCCCTTCCAGATCGTCACTGGTATCGATCGCCCTGAGCGCATGGACGCGGTCGCGACCGTCGATCAGCACGTCGTCCGCGCGATCCATGGCGTCCTCGAGTTCGCGTCTCGTGCCCTCGTCGCGCACGGACTGCGCAGCGACGTGAAAGCGCAGCATCAGTCCTTGTATGCCCTGCAGAAGCGTGTCGTGGAGTTCGCGTGCGATGCGCTCCCGCTCATTGGTCCGTTCCGCCACTCTGATGCGCATGCGCCGCGTCAGTATCCGAACTCGCAGACTCAAGAGGAACCACAGCAGCACGCCGGCAAGGAGAACACACAACGCTTGGAAGATCCGCGACTGTAGGAAGGTCGGCGGAATGACTATCGGGAGATCGACGCCCTGCCTGTTCCAGACGCCCTTGTCGTTCGACGCTATCACCCGGAAGCGGTAACTGCCCGGCCCGAGGTTGGTGTAGAAAGCCTCCCTTCGCGTTCCCGGATCGACCCAGTCGGCATCAACTCCCTCGAGCCTGTAGCGGAAACGCACGCGGCTCGGCACGGACAGGCTCAACGCCGTATAGCTGATCGAGAGGTTTCTAGTCCCGGCAGGAAGATTCACCGACATCGGATCGGCATAGCGGTGACCGTTCGCGGTAAGGCCGCGGATGAGAACGGTCGGCACCCGAGGATTTGACATCAATCTGGACGGATCGACGCGGACGGCGCTCTGCCGAGTGATGAACCAGATCCGCCCGTCCTCGGCCACCGCAGCCTGAGCACCCTCCTCACCCGTAGGATGGCTGGACAATCCATCCTCCTGTCCGAGCGTGAGGTGCGGCAGGGCCGTATGCGGGTGATCGAAGGCTGCTCGGAAACTCGCCGACGCGACGTGATGGATTCCCTTGTTGTTGAGCATCCAGGTTTCACCGCTTCTGGTCTGCACGAGTCCCCGGACGCCGCGCAGCCAAGGGTATTCGTCTATCGACAGGCGGTTGAACCCGCGTCCGTTCCATCGTGCTATTCCGGTACCGCCCGCGACGAGCAGACCGAAGTCCGTCGGGAAGACTCCGGTCAGTCCACTGACACCGATGGTGTCGCCGTCTAGATACTGGGAAGTCCCTCTTGCGGAGACGAGCAAAAGGGCACGATTGCTGAACATCACGACCGGATTGCCCGCGCCGTCCATGATGATGTCCTTGGGACGTTGCGCGTTCATCGGAAGAGCGAAGCGGCGCCACTTCCCATGATCGAGCAAGAACACTCCGGCACTCGGCCGAGCGACCCATAGCCGCCCCGCTCGGTCGACCCCGCAGCCGGTTACGGCCTGCGCTCCGGGCAACGCGAAGACGCCGACCGTGCGGTCGCCACGAAGCCTCTCCATGTGTCCACCCACTGCCATCCAGATGCCGCCGGACGGGTCGGCGCATAGTGCGCTGGGCTGCATAGCCGGCCTGATGGGCATGGGCATGCCGTTGGAACCGGCGCGGTAGAGCGTCTTCCCGCCAGCGACGTATATCGCACCGCTCGCGTCGACCGCCATCTTGTAACCGCGTGGAGACGTCTGCGGCGGCAATCTGACCTGCTCGACGTCGGCCCTCCGGAACTGATCGAGGCCGTTCTCCGTGGCCGCCCAGACATTGTCCTCGCTATCCTGCAGGATGGCGACGGCCTGGTTGGAGGTCATGCCGTCGCTGGTGCGAAAGTGCTGGATCGACGCGTCGCTGGAAGGGATCCGTCCCGGCCCATCGATGCGGAAGAGTCCATCGGTGTAGGTCGAGCCCCATAGGGCTCCGTCACGAGCGAACAACAGGGCGACGCGGCTCGCCGGCGCCAGTGCGGAGTAGAAGACCGGTTTGCGCGGACGGCGGTGTCCGTGGGGATAGTCGGCTACCATGCGCGTGCCGAACGGTCCTGAGATCCAGATATCGCCTTGCCGATCCTGCGCGAACCCCGCTCCGTCCACCAGTTGCTCACCGGTGTCTTCGAACCGGGGCGCGCCCAAGCGAAGGAAGAAGAGGTGCTTTGCAGTGGCGACCCAGACCGTGCCGTCCCCGGCCGTGAACACCGACCATATCGTTTCGGAAGGCAGCCCCCGACGCTGATCGACATGCTCCCAGGCGCCTCGCCAGAAGCGGTACAGCGCGCCGGGCTCCCTGCCGCCGATGGCGTAGAGGCCGCCTTCCCGATCCTCGGCGAAGCTGGTGATCTCGCCGGGCGCGCTCGGCATGGCGACACGGACCAGGCGTCCGTTGCGATAGACCTCGACGCCGCCCCGTCCCGCGTACCCGACGAAGAGTTCGCCGCCGTGGGATACGAAGACGGCCGTGACCGGGATCGCGCCCGACGGATGACCGTCTGCCGGAGCTATCCGCTCGAAGGTGACGCCGTCGAACCGGTAGAGTCCCTCGTAGGTGCCGAGCCAGAGGTACCCGTCGTGCGTCTGCGCCAGAGCGGACACCATCCCGGGCACCCCCTCGGCCGTCGTCCAACTGCTGTGGGTGATCTGCCGTTGCGCATCAGCCTTCGTTGTCGTCGGGTACGCCCCGAACAGGAAGGCGAGTCCCAAGACCATGGAGCTGATCATGCTCGCTACCGCGTGCCCCCGCCGCCTTTGGTCTGCTCCCTTGATCATCGACGTCCATCAATGGCCGAAATGTCGACCGCGGCCCATGGAACGGGGATGCATTCGCCCGACGTTGGAACCTTATCACCCAGCCCGACGAATCGGAAACTCGGATACGCTCTTCGTTCCGAAGTGGCGGCATCGTGTCGGCAAGCTGCACTTGGCGAACGTGGCTGTCTTGCACGCGGTGTATCTTGGCGCTCCGGGATCTCGCCATCAGACCAACACGCGGCTGCCCCCAGTCCGTTCAGCGGCTTAAACGGCTTGGCAACGACATTGCGTCATCGTGCCACCATGTCCGTCGCGAACTCCGCAATTCCGAGCTTGCCAGAGGAGGCCCGCTGGATTGCAGCAGCCCAGTCCGTGAACGCTTGGCGCGGACAACTCGTCCAGGCGTTCGCGTCGGCCGAGGCCGCCGTAAGCGAGGCCCTGCTCAATCTTTCCAGTATACCTGGCCGCGGCGATCACATCCGACTCCGTCACCTCATCGGACAGCGCTTCCAGGATCTCGCGGACGCATTGAACGCGAGCGGTCCCTTTGCGGCCGAGGGCGCCATCGCAGCTTCCTGTCTCGCTGCGTTCCGCATTCACGAACCACTCCGGACCGTTCTCGGTCACGGCGTGTTCCGCATCGCTCTCGATCGTCGCGATCGCTGGGTTGTGATTGCAAAGGTCGTCACCTTCCGTGCGAAGGGTGCGGAGAGGATATCCTTGGTGTTCGAACAGGACGATGCCGAAAGAACGGCTTCCGAGGTCAGAGCGCTTGGACAGAAGGTCTCATCGTCTCTCGGTAACCTGATGCGATCAATCGCGCGCTGAGAACGCAGCACTCTACATCGTCGCCGCGTGGAATACGCGCAACATCCACGCCTTCGACCCCGCTCGGACGGTCCTACAGGCGTGGAACCGAGGACTTGCGCCGACGACGGCCGAAGCCCGCCATCCGCATCTGCAACGCGAGGCGGGCCATTTCGAACGGAGGCCGGAGCGCAACATCAGTGATCACGCGCCCCGGATGCCGCTGATGCCGGACGGCACGTCGCGCGGATCTTGCTTTCTTAGCCTGCCTCGCCGCTCAACCCCGCGATGACCCCGGCCGCGTCGTCTGCTGAGCCCAAGCAGCGATACCCAGACGTTTCGGCAGGCTAGCGAGTACGCTGTCGAGTTCATGTCCCGGGCCACCCGAACAGCCCCGCTGGTGCGTCGCAACCGTGCGACGACCGTCCGCCGTGATCCAAGTAATCGTGTATGACGACGTATCGCTGATCGCCGCGGTACATGGGACGCGCTCCGTCGTTCCCTCTGCGGGGCGGAACGCCGCGAGATCGCCGGCGACCGCCCGGTAGACTTCGGGACTAGAACGGCGATCGCGATCGCCCACCTCGGCAGTGTGGCGCTTGCCGGAGAAATGAACGTCTCCGTTTGGAGCGAGCATCACGTCATACACGGGGCAGAAGCCGAAGCACGGTCCGACAGAAACCGCGATGGTCTCGGGCGATCCGGCGAGGGGCGGGTTCATCACGACTTGCGGGATGGATGCGCACGCACCCAGTGAGATCAGCGCAGGCATCAACAGTACGCCGGATCGACGCATTTCGCTCTCCTTGAAACAATCACTCTCTCGTAGACGGAACCGCAGACAACCAGCCTTCATGTTGCACCGGTCCGCTCAAAAGGATCGTGATCAGGAAGCCGCGCAAAGCTACGTTCGTCATCTCATTTTCCTCAACCGATTTGAATCATGAAACAGCGATCGCCGACCAATGGATCACGTGTCTCACCGACAAATCCAGATCTGCGGGTTCGATGTTGCCGTTCCCGAAGAACGGTCTGCGGCAAGATTTGAGACGACATTGGGCCGCAGCAACAAGCAGTCAGGATGCTCATCCGCTGTCGCAGTTGCGCAAACATGTAGCGGGGGTGTGCAATTGTGCAGGCTTGTGACGCAGACGCGCACCGCAAGGCTCGTCTGAATTACAGCGCCTTACCGGCAGTCGTTCATCCGATACTGCCGCCAATACCGATCCCATTGCACCGCGGCCCCGGCCGCGATAGTCGCGCATGACAGTGACCGACCATCGGGCAGCGTGCACCGAGCGACGATGCGGCTGTAGCTTCTACCAGTCGGCTCACATCGCAGCGCCTTCCCCAGTACCAGCCGCTCAACGATCTGCTGGCTGCGTTTGGCAGCGGCGTTGTCGCAGCGATAGTTCACCCGCCGCGGGTCTACCGCTCGACACGGTGACGCGCTCTCGAAGTCCGGCGCCTGAACTCCGGCGATCCGAACCTTGACACCGCTCGAGCACCATAGAGGACCGTCACCGTCATGAACGCGCGTCACGATGCATGAGAAGGCCGTCGCTGGTACGATGGCGATCGTTGCCCCAACATCCGCATCAGTGCTTCGTCCGGCTAGCATCCGCCACAGCGTTCAGACAATCGGCTAGCACCTCCCATTGCCGGTACTGCTCGGGTTTCTCCGGGGGCGACTTCTGCATGCCCGACGCAACGATCTCGCATGCGCCCATCTGGCCATGATCCGCCATCAGCGCGAACGCCTGTTCCCATGCGTCCTGCATCACGCGGACAACCAGTCCGACTCGGCATCGTCCACTGCCGCGAACATGTCGCCCTCGGCCTGCATGGCACTGAGGTGCTTGCGCACGGCTTCCGGATCACCGTTGCGGGGGAAGCGGCGGTCGGCGACCGCTCCAATCGCAAGCTGCCCGACGAGGTCGATGCGGTCCTTCTGTGTAATGAGCCACTGGCCGAACGCTGGCTTTGGCTCCTGCTGGTCGTCATCGTGCTCGGTCATCTGGCGTCCTCGAATCGTCGGCCCCACCAATCGCATCAGATCGATGTTCTTGCAATGTTCTTGCGAATCAATCCGGATCGCGCCTAGCTATGGGGAGGCCGCTTGCGGCGACTCGATACTGATGGAGCAATGAAATGCAGCACGATCTGCGGCTACGTGCGGCTGCCCGCGCCATATACGACAACGTCTATCCGCCAGCGGACCCTGCTCCATTCA
>JAJNQF010000416.1 GCA_021154945.1 Sphingomonas sp. | reverse complement strand
GCACAGCGCATGGGCTTCGATTACGCCTCCCTGCGGGAGGCGCATCCGCGGCTGATCGTCTGCGACATTTCGGGCTACGGGCAGGACGGGCCGCATCGTGATCGCAAGGCATACGATCTGTTGATCCAGAGCGAGTCCGGGTTCCTCTCCGTGACCGGCACGCCCGATGAGGCGGCCAAGGCGGGATGTTCGATCGCTGACATCGCGGCCGGCATGTATGCCTATACCAATATCCTGGCGGCGCTGATCGAACGCGGCCGTACCGGCACAGGTCGCCATATCGACGTATCCATGCTGGAGGCCATGGCCGAATGGATGAGCTTTCCGATGTACTACGCCTATGGCGGGGCCCCCCAAGCTCCCCGTGTCGGGGCGTCACATGCGACGATATTCCCCTATGGGCCCTTCCCCACCGCCGATGGCGAAGTGATGCTCGGCATTCAGAACGAGCGCGAATGGGCCGCGTTCTGCGACACGGTCCTGTTCGATCCCGACCTCGCTACCGACCCGCGCTTCATTACGAATTCGCGCCGCTCCGAACATCGTGACTACCTTGCGGCGATAATCGCGCAAACCTTTAGCAGCCTGTCGATCGACCAGGTGTTGTCTCGTCTTGACGCAGCGAAGATCGCCAATGCGAGCGTGAACGACATGGCGGGACTCTGGGCGCATCCACAGCTTGCTGCACGAGAGCGCTGGGTGGATGTGGAAACTCCGGTCGGACCGATCCCTGCATTGCTACCGCCAGGACGCGACGATGCGTACATGGCTGCGGTGCCTTCGCTGGGGCAGCACACGGACGCGATCATGGCCGAGCTTGGATTTGAGGCTTTCGGAACGTCCGATGCAGGATGATGCCATCGAACGGATCAGCAACGCCCGCACCTTCCTTTTCGTGCCGGCAAGTCGGCCTGAACGCTTGGGCAAGGCGCTGACGTCCGGCGCCGATGTCGTCATCGTCGATCTGGAGGACGCGGTGGCGCCCGAGGACAAGGTCGCAGCGCGCGCGGCGTTGATTCAGAAGCTCGATCCCGCCCACCCGGTACTGGTGCGGATCAACGATGCCGGAACGCCATGGTTCGATGGCGATCTGGCAATCGCCGGTCGCCCGGGCGTTCTCGGCTTCATGTTGTCGAAGGCGGAGCCGGGTAGCGGGCTCGATCGTACCGTTGCCGCCTGCCCCGTGGTGGCGCTGATCGAGAGCGCATCAGGGATGGCCGCCGTGCAGACCATCGCCGCGACCGAAGGCGTATGCCGTTTGGCCTTTGGTACTATCGACCTTGCGCTTGATCTCGGCATCGGCGACGAAGACTTGCTGTTCTCGTTCGGTCTGCAGCTCGTACTCGCATCACGAGCGGCACGACTTCCATCGCCCATTCATGGAGTCACTCCGGAATTCCGCGATCCTAAGGTGGTCCAGGCGGCGATGATTGCGGCATCACGCTCCGGCTTCGGAGCGAAAATGTGCATCCACCCTGCCCAGATCACCCCGACGCTGGCTGCGTTGATGCCGACCGAAGAGGAATTCGCCTGGGCTAAGCGCGTCAAAGCGGCCGCAGACGTCGGTCAAGGCGTCGCGGTCGCTCTGGACGGGAAGATGGTGGATCGACCGGTGATCGAACGCGCGCTCCGTATCCTGCACAATGCCAGTGGCGTCCCTCGGGGCGCATCATGAACATATCGGCCCGACCGCCTCTGCATGACCATATCGACGGCCACGGACCGGTTCGGCCGTTCGGCGTTGGAAAACCCAAGTCGAGCGGGCGATCGTCCCAACCCCTCCGATTCAGCCTTTCCTTGAGCGAGGCGGCCAGATCATACCGGAACATAAAGGGAACTCTAGTACGATTCTATCCTTTTCAACTTGGAGTTTGATTAGCCCTTTAAGCTGCTTCTGCAGCGCCGCGCTTCCCAAATGCGATTGTACATGATCGAAACCCTCCCGCCTCAACTGAGTGCGGATGTCCGTTATCGAGACCGTCAGAAACGTCCCGGGGCAGTTATGCGGCTGGGAGAGTAGGCAGAGGCTCCTTGGCTAGCCTGACGATTTCCGCAGCTAAATTGTTGGATGCTACTGCCGCTTTCGGCCAATAAATCATGTCGCTGACAGGTACGTTAGGGAAAGTGCACTCAAGAATACCTAGACAAAAGCTGCTTTTTGGTTCGTCCGCGGCTTCGATGACGCTGATGCATTCCGCAACTTCCTGAACAGTAATGTCAGGGATGGCCGGAGGAGGTCCCAGCGCTGCCAATTCGGCAAAATCACGTTCGCTGGTCCAACTGTACAGGTTATTAAATGTGGCGCTATCATACCCCTGCGATCCCGCCAGAGCATCGGCTTCGGCGATGAGCGCGTCGCACTCGTTGTCAGCATCCAAGCAATTCACGATCCGACGGATGAGATCCTGCAATGCGTCAATCCGCTCTGACGGGGGCGCCGGTATTAGCGCCTCAATCCTGCTGGACATCGAACCTCTCCTAACCTTCGAAAATAGTCGACTACGGCCGCCGCTGTCGGAATGGCCGAAGTGGGAAGAATAGCGGACGCTATCGCCGTATTCGCGATCGGGCCTCGTTGAGACTTTGTCGGTTTGCGCCACCTGCAAAATCAGGATCAGCCGCTTGGACGGGATCGTCCTCCCAACCGCAAAAATCGCAGATTTCCCAGTTGCCATACTCATCAATCACGATCGATCCGCAGCACCGACATCGGAGCCTTAGCGTTGAGGAAAGCACTTCATCTGACATTCGAGAAGTATCGCCGGGGTAGCCCATATCTGCAACTGACCGACAGCCGCTCAGCCGCGGTGACAGGCCGAGGTTACAAAAGTACGATGTTTCGGACGTCGCGCACGTCGCCGATTTTGCGACAGCGGAATAGCTGAAAGGGGCAGGTTAGTTGCCATTCCCGCGCGCTCCGTCTCGCGCCAGTGCAGTCACCTGTTTCCAAGCATCTGTTCGAAGCGCGTTAAATCCTTCATTGTCTTCTGCCGGGGCAATTCCACCGGATTGTAGAACCACGTCGTTCAGTGATCCCATTCCACCGTAGAGACGCAAAAGTCGATCGACGCCGTGATAATCGGATTGTGCGATACTCGATCTACACCGCTCGACCTTCTCGGCCCATCCGTTTTCACCGTGCAGCTTTAGCAATGTCACCATTGCTTCGAGTGTTCCAGCGAGCCGAGCAACATCAGGATGCAGTGCCATTTTACTAGCGTAGCGGGTCTATCGGAGTGACTGCAAGTGGGCGATCCGAGCCAATCTGGCTTTCTCACCCGCGAACGGCAAACGGGACGGCAGTCTTTCTCGGTTAAAAAGTTGTCTTGGGAAAGCCCCTGCTCCAAGCGAGAGTTTTCAAATTCTTGACAGATTACCTGACAGCGGTATTTATAATTCACTGGTATGAAACGTTGCGATAAAATTGATTAGGGGGCAGCAGCTCCGGCATGGTCATCATTCCGCTTATTCTGACATTCATGTCACCTGGCTCAAGCCAGCGGCTTACCGCGCCACCTATCTTGCAGCCGAGCGTCGACATGACAGCTGCACTTGCCAAGGAAGGCTTCGCGCCCAGTCCACCCAACCTGGTCGCTATGGCTGCTAGCTGCCGAGCTGCTGGTAACTACTTTCTTGCGGCGGGCGACGGTCGAGTCCTCAGTATAATCGACGCGCTTAACCAATGTTGGCACCGGCGTAAGTCGTCTTCCCGCGACGATATAACAATTCGACGGTGGTCACAGCCGCGAGGCAGGGGTTCTGAAAAGAGCGCGGGCTCAAGTCTGCGAGCTATCGTGATCACGAATGATGCATTTACTCTGCTCACCTTCGGAACGGATTTGGGCAAAGGTGACTAGCTGAATAGCGGCAATCGCAGATGGCATATTTCCATCGCGCTATCGCCCTTTCAAATAACCAAAAGCTTCGGTTGATGGGCGTGAGCGGAGGGGCCGGAACGGGAAGGAAAGCGGACGCTTACGGGATGCCCGATGACGATAGCCAACTTTGCGCGACGATGCCGCCTTGCCCAAAAAAGTTTTTTAGTCGCCAAACGCCCCGCACCAAGGCTGGCTTTTTCAACACAATCGGGCGAAAGCCGTCATCCGGCCGCCCATCGCCCTCACGGTGTACCATCAAACCAACACGGCCCTAGTGAGCCTATCGACCCTTGCCTGCTGTGCTGGCAGCGCGATCAACAACGTCGCACAAGGTCCTGGAGAACTTCCGGCCATCCACGCCGCGCTGCGGTTTGCCCGCGAGTGAGCGCGTAGCCTTTAGCTGCTCGGATAGGTCACGGGTCTTTCGGCACATGGCAGCGGTCGACACCGCATATTCCTCAGCCTCACGCTATTGCCTTTCGGCGGCGCTGTCACATCCAGCCAACGCAAGGGCCACGCCGATCCCAATGGCCACGCGATCCTGCGGTCGCTCCCTGTCTTCGAAATGCCTGCCCGCCCCCTACGGTTACCGGTCGTCCCCCTCATCATCCCCAGACTCGAAGGCTACTGCGGTCGCCTCCAGGTCGGCGGCGAGCTGGTCTAGGGCACGAGCTGCACCAAGGCGCTCCAGGCCATCTCTGCGGTCTCCAAGATGCGACTGGTCGGTCCTAGCGCGATCTGCCCGACCCTTGGCGATCTTGGCGCAGGCCCTCAGGGTCTCGACGTCCACCGTGGGATCAATCGTCGTTTTGGGTTCGCATCCACCGCAATACGACGGCGCTGGGGTGAGCGAAAAGCCAGTTTGCTCCTTCGGTGTCGGTCAACTCCAGGTGCCACTCGGTAGCCTTCGCCTCAACGATGACGGGATAGCCGCTGAAGCCCTTGATGAAAGCGTAGACTTTTTCGCCCCGGACATTCGCGTGGCGGACCAGATTGGCAAACTCGGTAGTCCAGCTGGTCGGCGAGCGGTCCGAAGTGGTGGCTAGTCCGTCATCCATTCCTGCTGTCCCTATCGTTGTCGATCGACGTTCAGTGTAGGCGTTCAGTAGTGCGGACGCCACGTCCCCGCCCCCTCACCCTGCAATGGGGCGGCGAACAACACAACGCCGGCCATCGAACCGTCATCTGAAGTTCCGTTTGATGGCTCTCGTTTGATGACCTCGTGGCAGGGTCTGCGGCGAACGTGACCGATCCAGCCGATGTCCGCCAGTGAGCGGTTACGGCCGATCCCGGTCCCGCGTATCGTCGGATCGGATGCGGGGATGCCGGGGTTTGGCCGGTTAGCTGTCGTTAGCTACCTACGAACGTGACGGCGTGACTACACTTAGATAGAAATTCCCAATATGAGCTACAAAGGACGCAGAATACGGTTCGGACTGAATCCGTTTGTGTATTACCCGTTGGTCGTCGGCCTACCTCTTGCGACAGGAAGCTTTTTAGCGGCAGCATATGACCAAGGCTTCGCATTTGCGTGGCATCATCTGCCGGTAAGAGCCGGTACGACGTTCGGAGTCCTTCTTGTTGTAGCTGCTGTCGTTTGGAACCGAGAAAGGAAGGCCCGCATGTTCCGCTAGCTCGGCCATTCTGAATGGGATGCTGTTTCGGGAATGGTCGTATGGGCCGGGGAAGCAACGGCCCGTCAACTATCGGGAAATGACCGCTATGAGTTGCCGTCCGTGCGGACGACGTGACGGTGAATCGATGCAATCCATGTCGCGTCGGATCTGCCCCGCCTGACGGCTGAGGATCTGGCGCTCACGGGCGAGGCGCGCACCGCGCACATGTACCACCAGCCCCGCCTCCCGAACCCGCTTCCCGACCTACTCCATGCACGCGAGGAGATCAGCGACGGACAGAGAGCCGAAGGCCGAGAAGCTGTCGGCCACCGCATAGGGCAGCAGCAGCGTACGGTCGCCGAGAAGCGCTCCGCAGCTGTAGACGACGTTTGGCACGTATCCGTCCCGCTCATGCGGACTGGGAGCGAGCACGGGCCGCGGCGTACGCGCCAGGAGCTTGGAGGGATCCTTCTTGTCGAGGAGGCAGGCGCCGATGCAGTAGTTGCGGACCGTGCCGACGCCATGCGTGAGCACGAGCCAACCCTCGTCGATCTCGAGCGGTGAGCCGCAGTTGCCCATCTGCACGAACTCCCACGGGTACCGCGGTTCGACCAGCCTGACACCGCTGTCCCAGTGAAGGAGATCGTCCGAGACGTTCAGCCAGATGTTCCTGTTGTCCTGGCGACCAAGGGTCACGTAGCGGCCGTCGATCCGGCGTGGAAAGAGGGCCATGCCCTTGGCGCTGGCGACCTCCCCGGAGAGTGCACGCATCTCGAACGACTTGAAGTCCGTCGTCGAGAGCAGTTCCGATCGAGCTTCGGCGCCACTGAACGCCGTGTAGGTGCCGTGATAGGTGACGCGCCCGTCGTCCTCGACAAAACGCACGAGGCGCATGTCCTCTATGCCTTGACGCTGGCTCGGCAGCGTCGGGAAGAGCACGGTCTCCGATATGCTCCTGGATCCACCGCAGTCGAGATGGACCGCGCCGTCGTCATCGTCGCGCGGGACGATGATCGGCGGCACGGACGTCGAGCCCGGATCATCGATCGTAAGCTTGCCGCCCGGGGACCAGGTCCCCGTCCGGAACGTGACCGACGAGACGTGACCCTCACCGACGCCGCGCAGCGACAGGACGAACCGGATCGCGCCATCGGGGAGTCCCGTCTGATCGGGATGGGGAACGGCGCTGGGATTGAAGAGCGCCGCGGCCTCGTAGGCGTATTCCTGACTGAAGTAGGCACCGATCAGGCGCTGCTGCTCAGGCGAAAGACTCGCTGCGCAGGGAATGCGGTCGGCCATCTCGCCGAACCGGCGCAGGAGGGTGGCATCCACGTCGCGGTGATTCTCGTCGAGTGACGCCGTGACGCCGGTGAGTTGGCGCTGAAGCTCCTCCTCATCGAGGCTCTTGATCAGCTCCACCGTCTCGTCCGTCCGTGTACGGCCCGTGTCGAAACCCTTGGGATAACCCGGCTCGAACGGTCGCACGACGGTGCGGGAGGGATCGGGTTTCAGAACGACATCGTAGAAGTCCAGATGGGCGCGCTTTGTCATTCGTCATCCTCGTTGCGCCGTGAAGAACGGCTTCGCGTCTTGAGCGGCTGCCGGGCCGCGAGCCGTGTCCATGTCGGCGTATGCTGACTGGTCTTCTCCCAGCCGCCCATCCGCCTGCCCACCTGCGCCTCCTCCGGCGCGTCGGCAAGCGCGGGACTGCGCAGAGGGATCAATGCGCAGGCCAGCGTCCGACATGCCCGTGGGGTTGCACGTCATCCACGATCGCAGCGTCGCCGATCATGGTATCCGTGGTTACGCGGCGACCACCAGCTTGACGAGCGTCCCGGGCTTCAGCGGCTCGTCGGCCGGAACGCCGTTGATGACGATGAAGCGTTCGCGCTTGTCGTCGGCGACCGCCATGCGCTGGCTCAACGTATCGATCGTGTCCCTTGCGCCAACGGTGACGATCCGGATGACCTTGCGACCCTCCTTGCCGTCGCCATAGGGCAGGCCATCGAGCATGCGGAGGAACGCCGTATCCTGGGTGGTCGCCAGCTCCGGCTTGCCGGTGGCCTTCGCCAGTGCCTCTGCGCGCTGCACACGATCGGCTCCATTCGGATGCGTCGATGCCCATGTCGGCGCAGACCGTGCGGTACCGCTGGCCTGCGCCGTCAGTCCGGTCGACTCATCGAGCGCGGCCAGGATGTCGGCCGAGGCATAGGGCGAGTAGCCAGCAGCGGTGATGTAGCGGACGCCGAGCGCATCGGCCTGATATTCCTGATCGCGTCCGTACTTCAGCGTGTACAACTGCGCGCCCGTGCCGGCGATGCGGGTCGCGAGATCGCTCTTCGTAGCGAGGCCGACGCCACGAGCGAGCAGACCGCCGATCGTCGCACGCGTGTTGCGCGAGGCGGCGTGGCGGGCGGCGACATGGCCTACCTCATGGCCCATCACGGAGGCGAGTTCCGCCTCCGAGGTCATCAGTGCAAGGAGCTGGCGGGTGACGTAGATGTACCCGCCCGGGATGGCGAAGGCGTTCTCGACCGGCGAGTCCAGCAGGGTTACGGTGAAGTCGCCGCCCGCATTCGACAGGCCGGACTGGACCGCGACACGCTTGCCGACGCGTTCGACGAAGCTCGCCTGCGGCCCCTTGTACGCACCGCCGAACTCCGCGAGCAGTTGAGGCTGAGCCTGAGTGCCCTGCGCCTTGTCGGTCGCCGAGATCGAGCGGACCGTGTTCTGGGCGGTGACGGGGGCGACGGGTGCGAGCAGGAATGCACTGGCCAGCAGTGCGGCGATGTGGCGGCGGATCATGAAGCTCTCCCGGTGTCGACGGTATAAAGCGACCCCTACACCGTTGTTTCGGATGTCGTCGCGTAATTCAAAGCCAAGCTTTCCGACGAAAAAATCGATGGCAGTGTCATATTCGTCAACGAGGAGTGCGGTCAGGTTCAGGCGCTGCGGCATCCGACGAAACTGCCCTAATTCGGGCATCGAGCCAACGCCCGCGGCCCATCTGAAATCGAGTCTCGGGAAAGAGGCGGGGCTGGGTGGTGCTAGCCGACCGTATAGACCTTTTGCACGATGCCATCTGGCTCACGGTAGGTCTTGAAGCCCATCGCCTCATAGTAGCGAAGGCCCGAAGGGTTATCGGCCCCGATATAGGCATCGATCTTCTCTAGTCTCGCTTCTTCTGCCGCCTCTCGGCTAGATCGAAACAGCGCGCTCCCTACGCCCTGTCGATGCGTGCGCGGGTTGATGTGGGTGCCCATAATTCCCCAGCCCGCCGGCACGTCGTAACGGTTGTCCGCTTCGGCTCGAACCAAGGACTGAAAGCCGAGAACAAACCCTTCATCGTCAATCGCGACTGTGCAACGAACACTGGCCGGGTTAGCGATGTATTGCCGGGTCACGAACGGTTCATCGTTGGGCCGTTCTCGACCTGTATGCGCGATTATCTCGCGTAGAACTCGGCTCATTGCTGCCGCATCATCGAGTGACGCTATGCGGGTGTCCATATATTCCCAACCTCTATCCCCAGTGTAGACCTTATGCGCCGGTAGGCATGGCCTGCAAACGCCGATGGCACCTCATTCCCGATCGGGATCGGATTTCGGGAATGTCCGATTTGGGAGGAAGGCGGACAGAAGGCAGATGGCGTTAGCGGACGCCGTCTGACGCGGCTGGGAAGCGCTTGCGAAGGAAGAACTTCTTTTGACCTATGGGATGGTCGTCCAACGTGCCGAATACCTCAAAGCCTAACTTTTCATAAAACTCGCGAGCCTGAAACTCGAAGGTGTCGAGCCACATTCCAACGCAGTCGTTAGCGCGGGCAATCTCTTCGGCCCGTTCCATGAGAGCCTTTCCATAGTTTCTGCCCCGATATTCTTCTGGGACGGCGAGAAGGTCTACGAAGAGCCAATCGTAAGCGCACTTGCCCCATAGCCCGCCAACATGATTGCCAGCCTCGTCAGCCAGAAGCAGGGCAACGGGGCGGAAACGCGGATCGCCTGCCCGCTCCGTGTTAAAGGCGAGCAATGGCTGAAGAACCGCCTCGTGGTCGGCTTCCGAAGGGTTTTCGCGTGTTACAATGTGTAGATTCATAGTGGAACCATACGGCGCGTTTCTTGGATTTCAACGTCAGCTTCTGGGGCGTTTCCTGCCTATTCCGCCCTTCCCGAAAAGGAACGGCAATCGAGACGGCTCAGTCATTCTCAGAATCGATGGTATTTTGGGATTATGGAAGTGGCTCGGTTAGCCGGTTCCACCTGAAACATCGGGAGCCACCTTGGGGTCGGGGTCCTGCGCCTTGCCGGTTGCGGGTGCCGCCTTCTGATGCGGCATGGCGGTGAGATAGGCGACGATTGCGTCGACGTCCTTCTCGGCCACCGGCGCCTTATACACCTCGCGCATCTTGGTGACGGTCGCCTTCCACTGAGCCGCCGATAGCGCAGGCTGGGTCAGCGCCATACTGGCCGAGTGGCATGAGGTGCAGTTGGCGTTGATGACGTCGGCGTGCGGACCATCGGGATAGCTCGCGTCGTCGACCGGCAGGTCGACGCTGGTCGAGGTAAGCGAGAAGCCGCGGGCCGACACGCTGACGGGGGGCGCCGGCTCGGACGTCTCGGAGATCGGGGCAGACGCCTTGCGGCTGCTCGGCGCACCTATCGAGATGAGGATGATACCGGTCAGGCCGATCAGGCCAGCGGCCATGATGCCGGGAGACGGGGTCTTCATGCTACTCGCTCCTCAAGCCGCAATGATGGTGGTGGTTTCGATGTTGCCGCGCATGAACCCGCCGGGGTTCCAGATCGGCTTCATCGGCTGGGCGACACCGTTGGCGTTCCAGCAGCGCACCATGATGGGGTTGGGACCGCGCCTAAGCGGCACGCGACCATCCCAGCGCCGGAAGCTATACTTGCCCTCGTCCGCTCCGAGCGTCGTCCTGTACCAAGTGCGGCCACCATCGGATGAGACATCGACCTTGGCGACGCCGCAGTCGCCGCCCATCGCGATCCCGCCAACCGGGATGGACGCTTCATAGGCGATCGCCTGGCCATCCGGCAGGCTGGTCATCCAGCTGCGCGGGATCATGCGATTGATCGGCACGGTCGGGAAGTCCTTGGCACCGGGCGCGACATTCGCGCCGGGTGTAGCCGGTATCTTGTAGGCCTTGGCCATCCAATACTGGTCGTCAGGGCCGGGCAGTACCTCGATCGCGTTCAGCATCTTGACCCAGTAGGTCGAATACCAGCCCGGGACGATCAGCCGGCAGGGAAAGCCGTTGAGGAGCGGCAGCTGCTCGCCGTTCATGCCGAAGGCGATCATCACTTCGCCGTCGCGGGCATGGTCGATGTCGAGCGCCTTCTCGAAGTCAGGGGCGCCCGTCACAACCGGCTGATCGAGCGCGCCGAAGCGCACCTGTACCGCGCCTGCCTTGACCCCCGCGAGGTCCAGCACGTCGCGCAGGCGCACGCCGAGCCATTTGGCATTGCCCATCGCGCCGTTGCCCCATTGCGCGCCGGCGACACGCGGCTGGAACAACCCACGGCTGTTGCCCGAGCACTGATTGACCGCTGCCATCTCGACGCGCGGCAGGCGCAGCAGTTGGGCAAGGCTGATCGACAGCGGTCTGTTGACGTGGCCGAAGACCTTGAGGCGAAAGCTCTCGACGTCGATCGAGGTCGGGATGTCGGCCCAGTGCCAGCGGACGAAGAACTGGTCGTTGGGCGTGAACACCGACTTGTCGAACACGTCCATCGGCGTCTCCAACAGCGGAGGATGGATGCGTTGGAGGATCATGCTGCCCTTGCCAGGAAAGGCGCTGGTCATCGGCCGCTCGGCATTGCCGCCAGGCAGCTTCAGGTCGACGAGCTGCTGCGCCAGCGCAGGTGCTGCGGCAAGGCCGGCGGTGCCGAGCGCCGTACGCCTGAGAAAGCGGCGACGGCTGGTTTCACTCGCCAGCGCGGCGTCAAAATTGTCCATGACAAGGCTCTCCTGTGGCCAGCCACGCTGGCGGATCGAAGGGGCGTTCTGCAAGTGATCGGACCGACTGATCCGATCATCAGGGTGGATCAGTTCGGGGTAGCGATGCAGGGCGAGACGAACAGGTTGCCGCGCCATGCTCCGGCGAGCGTCTTGGCACCGACCAGCAGCCACATCGCCGCGAGCGCGATCGTCAGCACCGTGCCGACGATACCGAAGAAGCCGAGGTTCAGCGTCGTACCGAGGCGGAAGGTGGCGACGGTGTAGACGCCGAGCGGGAAGGTATAGCCCCACCAGCCAAGGTTGAATGGGACGCCGGCGCGCCAGTAGCGGATGGTGATGAGCGTCGCGAGCGCCAGCCACCACAGGCCGAAACCCCACAGGCAGAGCCCGGCGACGACGCCGATCCCTTGCGCGACGGTACCGACACCGACCAGCCCGTGCGCCGCGAGGATCGCCGGCGCATCCGCCCCAAGCACCAGCATACCCAGCGCCCCGGTGCCGATCGGCCCCAGCGCGAGCCAGGAGGATGCCGCCATGCTCTCGTGCGGGAGCTTGTGGAGCGCCATGCGCAGGATCAGAATAGCGAGGATGCCAAACGCGACCGGCACCGAATAGGCCCACAGCACATACGAGGTCGCGAGCGTCACGATCTGCGCGTGGGGATCGGTCAGATGCGGAGCGAGTAGCCCGCCGCTGGCACCCGCCACTTCCGCTGCGACGACCGGCAGCAGCCATACCGCGGTCATGCCGTCCAGGCTGTGCTCGTGGCGGGTAAACATCAGGTAGGGGATCAACACGCCGCAGGCGAGCGACATGGCGACGTCGATCCACCACAGGACGTGTGCGACCGGCACGATGCCGTTACCGAATCGCGCGATCCCGAAGGCGAGACATCCGTTGATGATCGTCGCCAGGCCCATCGGGATGGTCCCGATGAACATCGACACGGTGTTGTGGCCGAAGATGCGCCGTGCCTCATGCCCGAACATCGCCCAGCGCGCGCCATAGAGACCGGCGAACAGGATGAAGAGCGCGATGTTGAAGAACCACAACACCTCGCCAATCGGTTTGAGCGCGGGGCCGATGCCGGGCACCTGCGGCAGCGCGAGAGCGAGGATGCCGGTGCCCATGGTCGCGGCAAACCAGTTGGGTGTGAACTGGCGGATCATCTCGCGCGGGTGATCGAGCCTGCTTAGCGGCTTGAGGCCGGTCAGGGCCGAAGGTGCGTCGGCAGTCATGCGACCTGCTCCTTGATGAGGTCCGTCAGCGCGTCGGCCGCGCGGGTGCGATAGCGTTCCTTGTGGCGCAGCGCGTGGAAGGCGCGATCGGGTAACTCAAGCGCCAGCTCGACCAGATCGCCGGCCTTGAGCGCGCGTGCGACGACCAATCGCGACAACACAGCGACGCCGGCACCGGCCTCGACCGCGGTACGCACCGCCTCGTTGGACGGCAGCGTCATCGCTACCGTCAGCTGGGCCGGATCAAACCCGCGCGTTCGCAGCACGTCCTCGAAGGTCGAGCGCGTGCCCGAACCCTGCTCGCGGACGATCCAGCGTGCAGCGCGAAGCCAGTCCTCGTCGACACGCTCGGCGTCCCTGCGTCCGACCAGCACCATCGGATCGCGTCCGACTTCCCAATGCGCCAGCGCTGGTTCGTCCACTTCGCCTTCAACGAAACCGAGTTCCGCCGCTCCGCTAAGGACCTGCGCTGCCGCGCCTTCGGTGTTGTCGATCGCCAGCTCGACCGCGATCTGCGGGTGGCGCTCGTGGAAGGCGGCAAGCCTTGCGGGCAACCAGTAGCTTGCGATCGTCTGGCTGGCGACGATCCGCAACGAACCACGGGCAAGCCCGGCATAGTCCGCCAGCATCGTCTCGGCATGCGCTGCCCGCCCCAGCACCGCGCGCGCTTCCTCCAGAAAGCCGCGGCCCGCTTCGGTCAGCTGGATGCCACGCCCGACGCGGTGAAACAGAGGAACCCCGTAGCGCGCTTCGAGGGCCGCGACCGCGCCGGAGGCAGCGGACTGCGTGACGTTCAGCACCTCTGCTGCCTTGGTGACGTGTTCGCGCTCGGCGACACCGACGAAGATTCTGAGCTGCTCCAGGGTCATGCAGCTTGTATCGCGGAAACTGATCGATACGACCAACCGTTTGATCTGTTTGTTCCAATCTGGATATCGGAACGATTGGTAATCCTTCGTCTGCGATAGTCTTGAAGGCTTGAAGCGATCCGCGCGCTTGCGGCGTTGGTTCGTCCATGACTGATATGATCGAGCGCAAATCCGATCCCTACAACGCCGAGCCGACGCCCGGCGCGCTGATCGAGCGGTTCCTGACGCCGCAGGCGCTGTTCTACGTGCGCAGCCATGGTGCAGTGCCCGATCTGCCTGCCGATCACCGGATCGAAGTGAGCGGGACGGGCATGGCGAGCCGCTCCTTCTCGGTGGAGGAACTGAAAAGCGCGTTGGCCACGCGGACGGTGACGGCAGTTCTCCAGTGCGCCGGCAACCGGCGCACGGATCTCCAGCAGGTCGCTAAAACGTCCGGCGACCCCTGGGACGTGGGCGCGATCGGCAATGCGGAATGGACCGGCGTACGACTGTCCGACGTACTGGATGCCGTCGGTGCGCCGAATGCGTCCGACCTGTTCGTGGCGTTCACCGGCGCGGACGAGGTGGACGTCGAAGGCGAGGAAGCATTGTTCGGGGTCTCGATCGCCATGGACAAGGCGCGGCAACCCGACGTCCTTATTGCCTGGGCGATGAACGGCGAGCCGCTGACGCCCGAACACGGCGCACCGCTCCGCATGGTGGTGCCGGGCTATGCCGGGGTGCGGAGCGCCAAATGGCTGACACGGATCGAGGTGCGCGAGACGCCATCCGACGCACCGATCCAGGCGCACGACTACAAGCTCTTTCCTGCCGATGTGACGAGCGACACCGTCGACTGGAGCCAGGGTCTGACCATCAATGCCATGCCGCTCAACGCCGCGATCTGCGTGCCCGGCTCTGGCGAAAGCCTGCCGGCCGGGGAGGTGCGGATCGAGGGCTATGCCATCGCCTATGATCGCCGCGTCTCTCGGGTCGAAGTGTCGGTAAACGGTGGTCGCGACTGGCAACAGGCGACGTTCACCGATGATCCGGAGGCGCACTGGGGTTGGCGGCGCTGGACCCTCGACGCCACGCTCGCCAAGGGGCGCCAGCACCTTGTCGTGCGCGCCTTTGACGAGACTGGACAGGGTCAGCCCGAGCGGCCGGATACGGTGTGGAACTTCGCCGGCTATCTGTGCACCGCCTGGCATCATGTGCACGTGCTGGTCGAATGATCGAAGCATCAGCGGCATCGGACCTCGGCTTCTGGATCGATGCGATCGGGCGGCTGGTGGTGGCGACCGCGGCTGGGATGGTGCTCGGCTGGGAACGCTCGCGCGAGAACCGGCAGATCATGGGATTGCGAACGCTGGGTCTGGTCGGTCTGGCGAGCTGCATCGCCGTGCAGGCGATCGTGCACAGTGGCTTGCCGAACGTAAACGCCGATGCCGCAGGACGGGCGATGCAGGGCATTCTGTCCGGCGTCGGCTTCATCGGTGCCGGCGCGGTGCTGCGGGTCGGCCAGGGTCAGGAAGTGCATGGATTGGCGACCGCCGCGTGCATCTGGGTCACGGCCACGATCGGCGCGGCAGCAGGGTTGGCGGTGTGGCCGCTCATCATCGGCGGGTTGAGCCTTGCGATGCTCGTACTGTTCGCGGGCGCTCCGCTCGAACGTCGCATTCGCGAGCGGGCCAGGCTGACTCCGGCAGAGGCCGACCGGAAGGATGCCGAGCGCAAGCCGTGATCCCGCTGGTCCGCCCAGTGCCTGTCGGCGCTAAGAAGCGGCCAGGCGCTATCAGGAGACAAGCCCCGCATCGGCCTGGCGCCGGACCTCATCGGCGATCGGATGCAGCTCGGCAGCGGGGCGCTCGCCCACTACACTATAGCCGATCCCGTCGACAGCCCATGTGACCCGGCCCATGGTCCCGCTGGACGTGCTGGTCATGCTTGCGCTCTTGTCGATTTGCATAGGCCTCGTCAGCACCGCGAGCTTTGACGCTTGCGGTCCATCGTAGAGGAGAAGAGCCGCAGGGCCGTGGGGCGTCGCGACCAATCGCCCCCCGCCATAGCGGTAACCGGCTGTGCTGAGGTCCGGGATGGTCACGCGCTCACCCAATCGGGCGGAGGTCCACCGGATCAGCATGGCGCGCTGGTCGGGGCCGATTTCCGCCGGTCGTATCCGGTCGGCGGCATAGACACGGAAATTGTCACTCGCCTCGTTGGCCAGCGCCGCGATGCCCGCGCGGGGTTCGCCGCTCCAACGCGCACTCGACCAGCCCCCGCCAAACCCGACCGCCAGCAGAAGCGACGCGGCGATGGCGAGTTGCCAACGCGGTTGGCGTTGCCGTCCCCTGATGGCTGCGACGCGCATCGTCGCCGGGATCGGTTCCTCCGCGATGGGAGCGAAAAGCGATGCAAGGGCTCGCGCCTGCTCCGCCTGCTCCCGCAAACGGGCATGCACGTCCGGCTGGCCTTCAAGGTAAGCGTCGACCAGACGCTGCCGCTCGGGCGACAGCCTGCCATCGATCCACGCGGCCAGATCGTCCTCTCCGATCGGGCTGGTCATCGAATACTCCTTAATCGTGGCCGTTCACCCTCCCGGAGGAGCGTCGCCAGACGGTCGCGCCCCCGCGATATGCGCGACATCACCGTTCCCAGCGGCACACCGACGACGGCAGCGACTTCCCCATATGACAGACCTTCGACGGAAATGAGGAGCAGCACCGTCCGCTGCTCCTCGGGCAACGCATCAAGTGCGCGCAACAGGTCTCGGTGGTGCAGGCCTGCGTCCTGATCGGCCGGGCGACCGAGCGCAACGTCGTCCACGAGGTGGAGCGGAACCGCCGTACCTCGCCGGACATGCTGCCGCTTATGATCGACCAACAGATTATGCAGGATTGCATAGACCCAGGGGCGAACCTCCGTCCCGCGTCGTTGCCGCCAGCGCCCGACCGCGCGCTCAAGGCAATCCTGCACCAGGTCATCCGCCATCGCCTGATCGCGCAACCACGACCGGGCATAACGGCGCAGACCGGGGACCAGGGGCTCGATCGCGGCGGCAAGCGGGTCCATCTCAGTCGCGCTGCACCTGCACGATGCGGCCCGGTGCGCCATTCACTACCTCGGCGACCGCCAGAAAGCGCCGGGGGGCCGCTGCACTGCCCTGAACGATCTGCCGGATCGGACCCGATGCGTTGACGATCGCCGCACCTGCCGGATTGCTCATGAAGTTCGCAAGCGGCTCTACCGCACCGCTGCCGTCCGCGTTGGCGGTGAGCACGAGCATGTAAGGCTTCTTGGGCTGCAAACCGGTAACGGCACTCTGCACGACCTGAATGATGCCCTGGTCGAAGAGGGTAATGCTGCTTGCCGCACCATTGCCGCCAACCGGCCCCATGTTCAGATGCACTGCCTTGCCTGCCGTACCGAGCGGTTGGAGATTGTCGGTGCCGGGGCCTGTCGGAACAGCGTTCGGCACATAGGCGATCGCCTGCGGTGCCTGTCCGACCGGCACGGTGGCAACGACCTTGTTGCCGGCGGTGTTGATCGCGGCAAGTTCATCGGCATTCTCCAGCCCGACATAGATGCGCCGGCCGTCGCCCGATGGCCAGACGCCGTGCGGCATCTTGCCGACCGGGATGGTGGCGACAAGCGCGAAGTCGGACGTGCGGAACACCTTCACCGCGTTTTCCCCGCCCACCGTGACATAGGCGAACTGTCCCTTGACCGTGCGGGCGAAGTTGACGTGATTGGTGATCGGTCCGGTATCCAGCACCTTGAGGATCGCGAAAGGCGGCTTGGCATCGAATGCGACCGTCTTGCCGATGTCCTTCAGCGTGAACCAAACCTGCTTGCCGTCCGGCGTCGCGGCGATGTTGGGACAGAACGGACTCGGCTGCGCCACCTGTCCGACCTGCGCGTGGGTCGAGACATCGAACACGGCCAGCACCGGATTGAATGAGGAACAGACATAGCCGTATCGGCCATCGGGAGAGAAGATCGTCATGCCCGGACCACCGGGCGTCTTGATGCGACCGGTCTCCTTGTACGTCGTGGGGTCGAGCACGGCGATGTAATCCTCGCCGCGTACCGTGACCCACACCTCCTTGCCGTCCGGCGTGAAGAACGCCTCATGCGGACTGCGCCCGACATAGGTCGTGTGCTTGACGGTGTTGGTGGCGGTGTCGATCCACGACACGGCGTTGGATCCGATCGACACGACCGCCAGTGTTTTCCCGTCCGGCGAGAAGCCGAGGCCGTGAACCAGCACCTGCCCCTTGTAGAGCGGGGAAAAATTCATCGGCTGCGGATCGCCGAGCTTGATGACGCCGAGCAACCTGTTGTCGGCCGGGTCCGTTACCGACACCGTGTTGGAGAATTGTTCGGATGCATAGACGCGGTCGCGGTGGCTGACAGGCACGTCCTTGGCGTTCCACGGCGCCTGCTGAGCCATGGCAATGCCCGGTGCGGCGCTCATCAGCAAGGCGGCCGAGAGCAGGAAGGTCCGGATCATGTCAGTGCTCCATATGGCTGTGGTGGTCGCCGCCCTGCGTCGGGGCTGGCGTCGAAGGGGGTAGCGGCTGACCGATCGCCAACTTCATGGCGGCGATCTCCTGCTGCTGATCGATGATGATCTCCTGCGCGATGCGCTTGAGCTGCTCGTTATGGCCGTAGCGCAGCTCTGCCACCGCCATATCAATGGCGCCTTGGTGATGCGGAAGCATCATCGCGACGAAATCGCGGTCGACGTCGCCGGACGGCTTGACCATCATGCCCGCCATCATCCGGTCCATCGCGGCAGATACCATGCTGGCGTAGCCATCGGCGGGGGCGGCCGCGACTGCGCCGGTGAGCATGGCCGAAGCAGTCAGACCCAGCATCCAATTTCGTCTACGCATAAGCCTCCGGCGCATCAGTCTCGAAAGTGTAGACGACGCCCGTCGGGGTTTATTCCATGGGTGAGCCAATTATTGATCCTCAGCAAAACAATCGTCTCATCGTGACCCTGCCGTTGGTTGACCAGGTCGCCGTCGGACAGCATATGCTCGGGCACGGCGATGGATTTCCGCCGGGCCATTCGGCCGAACCGCCCTCGCAAGGGCCGATGATTCCTACCAGGCGCCGTAAGGCAGCAAGGAGGAATCGTGCGCGCGACATTTCGCAATCTCTACGACCAGTTCAACATGGCAGCGTTCATTCGCGATCGCCGCACCCATGCCATGTCGGTGCTGCGGTGGGCTTTGATCCTGGTCCCGATGGCCGCAACGGTGGGAACGCTCTGCGCAGCCTTCCTGTGGAGCCTCGATGCCGTAACCCGGATTCGCTTCGCCTTTCCCTGGCTGCTCTACCTGCTTCCGATCGGCGGGTTCGTGGTCGGACTGCTCTACCATCTGACAGGGCGCTCGGTCGAAGGTGGCAACAATCTTATCGTCGAGCAGATCCACGAACCGGGGGGCGGCGTGCCGCTGCGCATGGCCCCGCTCATTTTCTTCGGCACGGTCGTGACACATCTGTTTGGTGGATCGGCGGGGCGCGAAGGCACCGCCGTGCAATTGGGCGGCAGTCTTTCCGGCGGGTTCGGGCGCGCCCTCAAGCTGGATACGCAAGCAACGCGCATCCTGCTGATGACCGGGATCGCGGCAGGGTTCGGCGCAGTGTTCGGGACGCCGATTGCGGGAGCGGTCTTCGCGCTGGAGGTGCTGGCGATTGGCCGGGTCGAGTATCGCGCGCTGGTGCCGTGCCTGGTCGCGGCACTGGTCGGCGACTGGACCTGTCTTGCCTGGGGCATTCACCACGGTATCTACCAGGTCGATGCGACAGTGCCGGTCGACGCTCTAATCGTCATCAAGGCTGGCGTCGCGGGCGTCGTATTCGGGTTGGTCGGACTAGCTTTTGCGGAGGCCAATCATGCGTTTGGCGGATGGCTGACGCTCATGGTGCCTTATGGCCCACTACGACCCGTCATCGGTGGCGTGGCCGTGATCGCACTGGTCTGGCTGTTCGGAACGCGCGACTATCTCGGCCTTGGCACGCTCGCCGCGACATCGGACGGCCTGACCATCGCCAGCTTCTTTGGTCCCGACACCCATCCATGGAGCTGGGCGCTGAAGCTGCTCTTTACCGTCGTGACCCTGAGCGCTGGCTTCAAGGGCGGAGAGGTGACGCCGCTGTTCTTCATTGGCGCGGCGCTCGGCAATGCGCTCGCGCCCATGTTCGGAGTGCCGACGGGGGTCTTCGCGGCGATCGGCTTCGTTGCGCTGTTCGCGGGTGCTGCCAACACGCCGCTTGCCTGCACGTTCATGGGGATCGAATTGTTCGGGGCGGCCTATGCTGTGCCGATCGCGGTCGCATGCTTCGTCGCCTACCTTTGCTCGGGTCATAACGGCATTTATCTGTCGCAGCGCGTCGCAGTCCCCAAGGTGCCTGCTGCGCACCTCACACCCGATACGACCCTGCGTGATGCCCGCACGCACCGTGCTTCCCGCCGTCGCTCGCGCGTCTGATCCTGCTTCCTATCGAAAGGCCCATTATGCCTGATCGTTTCACCGTCCAGCACCGCGAGGTTGGAATGCTGCGCATCTATTTGAAGCCGTCTGACAAGGTCGGCCCACGTCGCTTCTGGGGTGCGAAACCTTTTTATCGCGAGCTGATCCGCACCGCGAAGGCGGACGGCACATCAACGCCGTCGCGCAGAACATGCATTACGGCTTCAGCAATCGCGGCCCAATCCGGGAAAATGGATCGGAGATTGCCGATCCGCATCTGACTATCTGCGTCGAGCTGGTCGGCGAACGTGACCAGCTCAACATTTTCTGTCGCCGGCATGGCGATCTGCTCGGCAACAAGGTGATAGTTTACAAACAATTGGAGCATTGGACGATCACGCGCGAAACTGAGCGAACCAGAGCCTGATCGGCGTTCCCATAATGGAACATAGATCGGGGAGTCTCGCCGCCTCGATTACGCTGACGAACGCCTGCGGGTTTCGCTTTCCCAAAATCTGTTCCCAATTCCTCTTTCCCGAAATAGCCAATCAGAGACGGAGAAACGGGAAAGATCGCGCTTAACGAATGGCCGTTATTGGGCGCCCGGATCGCCAGGCTGAACGTCCGGGTTTGGGCGGAGGCGGACATAGTGCCTTGGACGGATACATGGGCGCGTCGCGCGCGACGTCAGTGTTACCCTGAGCGAATCCCGTGGTCGGGTGTCCCGCCTTGCCGTGAAGGCTGGCAACCTCGACGACATTGCGTAATATCCCGAGAAACGACCTCGAGGAGTTACGAATGAGAGCCACCATCTCAATACTGGCGTCTTCGATGATGCTGGCGTCATGCTCGGACCCCAAAGCCGCGAGCAAGGACAACTTCGAACATGTCATCAACGCATGGGTCGAGAAGCATCCTCCTTGCATCACCGTACCTTGGGGCGACGCCCAAGAGGGCGACGGCTCGCGGATGGACTTCCCCCGATACAAGGAATCGGCACCGCAGAAGCTCGCGTTCATGGAGGCGGCTCGCAAGAAGCAGGCGGAAGCGTTCGATGCGCTGGTCGAGGCCGGCCTGATGAAGGCCTCGGCGACCGAAATCACCAGGAAGGCCGCTTTCGGCGACGAAAAGAAGATAGCGGTGACGGCCTATGATCTGACGGACAAGGGCAAGGCAGCGCTGGAAGAGGACGCAAAGGGCGCAGTGCTTTCGGGAGCACAAACAGCTTTCTGTTATGGAAAACCCCATGTCGACGAAGTGACGCAGTTCACCGAGCCCGGCGAGGTGATGGGGATGAAGATATCGCAGGTCAGCTACAGGTATCATCTGGCCGACCTGCCGGATTGGGCGAATAGCGCACGGGTCAAGGCTGCATTCCCGGAGATCGCTCGCAACACCGCTGAAAGCCTCGACGGCAAGGCGGCCGTCGTCCTGACGGGTGATGGCTGGAAGCACGAGAAGGAGATCTGAGGGCATTCGGCCCAACTCGAGCGGTACCTTCCAGAAGCCCCGCGAGCCATGGGTCTAAGATCAGTGGGTGATGCTCGCCGTCGTTCTGGCGAACCGCAACGAGCTACGCTCGCGCGATCCATTCCGGGACCGATGGCCTTCACGCCGGAGCGAGCCGGTCCGGGTGTCCGCTCCTCCGACTCCGCATCACGGCGCGGCAAAGACCTCCGGTACCGCCGTCTTAAGGGGTCATGCCAACGGGCTCGACGCCGTTATTGCGGCATTGCCGTTCCGTTGAGCTGTAAGACACCGTTCGGCTGCACCGACGTCACGCCGGACAGGCCGCGCAATCTGCGTTCCAGTCGAGCGGCATCGCCGGGACGACGGGCCGCGACGGCGAAGGCGCTGAACTGTCTGTAGGAGTAGGCTATCTCTCCGCCGACGCGGACGATCCTTCGCCGCATCCGCTCCTTCGTGGCCGGCGTGTAGCAATCGCACCACACGATGAAGGACGATGGCTCCGGGGCCTCCGCCGTCGTCGCTCCGACCTGCGATACGCTTCCCAGGGAAAGGGAAAGAGCGGCTGCCTGAAATGCGATGGCGGCAAAGCTGAACGTCATCGTTGATTACCCCGTTCCAAGATTGGTTCTCGATGTGAGACGCGCGCTTCGCAGCTATTGGGTTCCAGCCGATGCGGGTCGCCGATCCGATCCATATGCCAAGTCGTGCGCTGTTGGCGCCGTATTTCGTCAAGACGATGCTTCCGTCGCTCGATCGCGTCATCCTCACAAGGCAGCCGCCCCGAACCGGAACAGATTGGATGCCCGTAGGGAGCGACGTCGGGTCAACCGCGGTGTCCACGCTGGGCCATCGGCGTCGGGTAGCCCAGCCGCGGACGGATGACGAGCGCTCCGTCCGCGACCGGCCGAACGGACGACCACGTTCCCCCGGCCAGCGTCCAGAGACCCGGATACCGGTCCCCAAGCGCCTCCCGCCGATCACCGCATCGCCGGAGCCGCCGCGCGAAGCGGGTCGGCGGAATGCACCGTTCCGGTTGCATCTCCCGTCGGACCGGGTCGGTTCCGGGTATGCAGCCGGCCGGGGAGGTTCACGGCATGAGGCGGAGCATCCGTCCGCCACCATGGGGATGAAGCGGATGGAAGACGACGCGCGATACTTCACGATGCGAGCGGAACAGGAGCTCAGGCTGGCGGCGGGCACGACGAACAGAATCGTCAAGACGGCTCATCTGAACATGGCCGCTCGGTATGCGGCCCTCAGGGAACAGGCGTCCGATGCGCTCGGGACGGACGAGACCGCCGTCACGCCGATCGACGATGGATCCGTCGCCGGCCCCGGACTCCCGCCGCCCACGGAGAACGACCGAACCGCGGTGGGATGACCCGGACCGGGGCACGAGGTCGTCCACGGGCCAGCGCCTGGGACGATCGCAAGCCGAGCGACCCCGCGGCATCCGACGAGGGTCTTCGATGCCATGGCGACCCATGGCCTCCGCATGCCTCGGCTCCGCCGCGGATCGACGCCCCGCGCCATGCTCCCGATCCTGGGTCGATCGTGCGGGGCCGGCCCGCTCGGGGCCTTCGGGTCCCCTCCCCGAGCTCCGCCTTCGACGGCCACGCCCCCACGTCCGCTCCGAGAACGATCCGACCTGCTGCGACCGCCGTGGGGGCCCGGGAGGGTCCGTCGGGGCCAAGCCAATGCGGCCCAGACGACGTCCGCGTCGCTTCCGGAGCAGGAGCGAGCGCGACGTGCGTGTGGCCCGGAGGGTGACGTGCGTGTCGCCCAGGGGTGACATGAACGTCACCCCTAACAGAAGAGACATGATCAGGCCTGTCTGAAGCGCGAAGATGATCGCGCTCGCCGCATCGACCGATCCCCATCACCATCGCGGCGTCGAGTCCTTCGTGAGAGGGGGGACCGGACGGCGATCCGGTACGCCGGACCGCTCGTCCAGGCTTGCGAAGCCGCGTACGACGCAGTCGGGGAACTACGCCAGCGCCGTCCGAGACGGGCCATGATCGAGTGCGTCGATCGCGAAAGATCGGGATCCTGCGTTTGCCGGATTGATCGGACCGCCGGTCTGGGCGTAGAACGACGTCGTTCGTCAGCAGGCGGACCGAGGCGTGGAAACCTCGCTATTAGTAGCCGTATGCCCGGTCGAACCAGTTTCGGCCGGGAGGCGGACGCGTATGTCCAAGGTCTTCGGACCCAAAGGCGTCCGCGCTCGTCTAATAGCGAGTTTCCAACTTCCGGCTCATGGGCCGGCACCGCCTCGCAACAAGGGAGGCGGTGCCGCCGGCTAGAGAGGCCGAACGCACCGACCCGAACGGGAGTTCGAGCGTGGGTGAATTCGGGGGAGGCCGTCCGGGACGGCCGGCTGGGATCAGGAACTCGGTCGCGGTGTCGGCCGCCATGCTGCTCGCGGCATGCGGCGGCGGCGGCGGCGGCGGCGTCAATTCGGCGGGCGGCAGGCCTGCGCCCACTCCGACCCCGTCCCCCGCCCCGTCACCGACGCCCACGCCAGCGCCAGCACCGACTCCGACGCCGACGAGCGACACCGCCGAGTACAGGGCGTCGGGCGCGGCCGTTCTCGCGAAGGCGGCGTACGCCTACGATCGCGGGGTGACCGGCAGGGGCGTGACCATCGCCATCCTGGACACCGGCATCGACACGTCCGGCCGCGAGTTCGCCGGCCGCATCTCGTCGGACAGCACCAGCTTCGATCAGCGCATCGCGCGTTGCGCCACCTGCGAGGCGGAGACGATACGCTTCGACGTCAAGGACGCGACCGGTCACGGCACGAGGGTGGCCGGCATCGCCGCTGCGGCCCGCGACGGCGTCGGCATCCAGGGCATGGCGCCGGACGCGACGATCCTGGCGCTCAAGATCAGCGGGCCGAACCTGGAGAACGTGACGCCCACGTCGGGTCCCGTGCAGGAGGGCGCCTACGCCAGCGCGGCGCTGATCGCACCGGCGATCCGCTACGCGGTGGACAAGGGCGCGTTCGTCATCGGTCTGAGCGTCAACGGCTACGGCGGCGCGACGATCGCGACCGAACAGCGGGCCGCGATGGACGCGGTGCGTCAGGCGGATCGCCTGCTCGTGGAGTCGGTGTCCAACTTCACCGACGAGGACAGCTTCACCGGTCAGTTCGCGCAGAACCTCGTGGGCGCCGACCTCGCGAACCAGGACTGGTTCCTGTTCGCGATCGGCGTCGACCAGAACGGCGGTCCACGCACCTCGAACGGAAACGCGGGCCCGCTGTCCGGCAGGATGATCGCAGCCGGCGGCGTCGCCGTGCGGACAGTCGATCAGTCCGGAAACGTGGTGACGGAGACCGGCAACAGCTTCGCCGCTCCCGCCGTCGCCGGCGCCGCCGCCCTCCTGAAGCAGTACTGGCCGCAGCTCGGCGGGAGGACGATCTCGCGCATCCTGCTCGATACCGCGACGGACGCCGGTGCGCCGGGCGTCGACGCCGTCTTCGGCGTCGGCATCCTCAACGTCGAGCAGGCGATGCGCGCGCAGGCGCCCGCATCGTCGTTCGTCGCCGCGCAGACCGTGCTGGCCCGCTACTCGTCCCTGACCATGTCGGCTCCCTTCGGCGGCGGCGCGGCTCTCGCTTCGAAGGTCGGCGGCATGACCGTGCTCGACCGGTACGGGCGCGACTTCAGGATGACGGGCGCCTCCGGCGTCCGTACCCGCGGATCGGGTCTGCTCGCGGGCGGCATGCTCGGACGGACGGATCCGCCGTGGCTCTCCGGCAGCGCCACGGACGCGCGCCTGGGCTTCGCCGCATCGGTACCCGACTATCTGCGGGGCCGGGGCTCGGCCCGACCGGCCATCGCCTCCTTCTCGCCGACGGCGGGCCAGTCCGTCACCATGAGCGCCAACGTCGCGATCGAGCCGACCGGCGGAATGACCGGATCGCCCCTGCGCGCCGTCGCCTCGTCGCCCGTCGGCATGTCCTCGTCCTGGGTCGGGGGAGAATGGTCCGCGGCCTTCGCCTCCGGATCGTCCCGCGACGCCCGCACGGCTCTGCGCACGGCCTCGTTCTCGACCCCTTCCGGTCTGGGCGTCGAGGTGTCCGAGATGGTCGAGCGCGGTCGGGCTCTCGCGATGGCCGGCGGCGCGGAGCTGGGCCTGCGCGGGGCCAGGACGACGATGGCGACGATCACTATGCGGCGCACGATCGCAGGCGTTCCCTTGTCCGCGCGCGTCTCCGCCGCGACCACCCGGATCGAGGGCGGATCGGACATGATGCGGTTCGCACGGCCGGTGTCGAGCAGCGCCTTCGCGATCGAGGGCGCCGAGCGGCTGCTCGGCGGCGTGGCCACGCTCGGCCTGTCCTCGCCGCTGCGGGTCGAGCGGGCCCGTGCGACCATGCTGATCCCGGTCGTCTACGATCTCGTGTCCGGCGCTCTGACGACCGTGACCACGACCACCGATCTCGCACCGACGGCGCGCGAGCTGGACGTGGAGTTCGGATGGTCGACGGCCCTGTCGGCCACCTCGTCGCTGAGACTGGGCGTCGCCCACGCCTTCGACGCCGGTCACGTGGCCGGCGCCGCCGACACCGCGGGCTTCGTCACCCTCGCGCTGCGCTGACGTGCCCGACCCCACAGTCGACAGACCACAACCAGGAGAAGCCGTCATGAAGTCCACGATCGCCACCATCATCGCCGGCATCGCCGCCACCTTCGCGGCCCAAGCCCAAGCCCAAGCCCAAGCCCAGGCCCAGGCCCAGGCCCCGCGGGCCGCGCTCAGTCCGATGCGGATCGACGTCGCCGGAGTGCGTCTGGGCATGCCGATCGGCCAGGTCCGTACCGCGCTCGCGGCCGCGTCCTACGCCTGCAGGCCGTTCGGCAACGAAGCGGACTTCGCCGCACGGGTCGCAGCGGAGGTGAAGTCGCGGACACGGGCCCGTGGTGCGGTCCCGTACACGACCGGCACCATGCAGTTCGACTGCAGGGGCCCGAACGCCGAAGGACTGACCGTGACCTTCGCGCAGGTTCGGACGGGCAGCATCGTGGACGGCTACAGTCTGAACATCGACGGCAGAACGGTCGATCTTCCCGCCCTGCGTCGGCAGCTGACCGCCAGGTACGGTCGCCGCACGGTCGGCACCGACCTCCGCGGTTCGTGGTGCGACGCCGGCTATCCCTGCGGCGAGAGCATCGTCTTCACCCAGGGGCCGACCGTGATCATCGACACCTCGACCGGGGTCTCGATCAACGCCACGCGCGGCGTTCGCGCGGAGAAGGCGGACGACGCCGCGGTCATGGCCGCAGCCGACGGGCTCGTCCCCAAGAAGACCCGGGCGGCGTTCTGAGGGGAGAAGCGCGTGCCCTACCTCATCGGCATCATCCTCGGCGACGTGCTCGGCAGGATCGGCTTCTTCAGGGCGGCGGGAGCGGCCATCGTCCTCGCCGTCAGCGGGTATCTCGCCTACCGGCTGGTCGCGGCGAACCTCGATCCCCGGTACGCCTACGTCGCGGCGGCCGCAGCGCCGCTCGCGCTGTTCGGTTGGGCGATCTGGAACCCCGCGGCGTCGCGCTTCCGACTCTGGATCGTCGACGGCGTGTATCTCGCCGCGCGGCTCTCGATGTGGTGGGCCGCGCTCGCCTTCCTCGGCGGCCTGATCGCCTCGGGCTTCCGTATCGATCGCTGGCTGATGACCGAATGGCCCCAGGCGGCGACCGCGGGCCTGTTCTGGGTCGTGCAGTGGGTGCTCGGCGCGCAGACCGCGAGATCGCATCGGATCATGGGCGATCGCAGCGTAGTGGACGCCTAGGAACGGGACATTCCGTCCGGTCGGGATCGTCGCGGCGACGCGCGACCGTGCAGGACGTCGTGCCCCTGGTGGGAGCCGTGCATCTGCGGCGCCGACGGAATGTCCGACGGCGTTCCGATGCCGGTCCTCCTTCCCGTTCCCGAAGCGGCCGGTCCGTCCGCTTCGGCCCATCGGAAGGCGCGTCGGGAGGAACGCTCTCCAGGCACCGCCGTCGTACGGGCTCCGGAGCCGCGGATGCGGCATTCGGACGATCGTCGGAGGGTCACGTCGTGGTCGGTGCCGACGGAGCGCGAGACGAACGACGTCGCCGCACGAGGTGGATCGGGGGCCGTGGGCCGCCGCCGATCCGCATGGAGCCGTGCATTTTCTTCGGCATCGGAGCAAGGGACCGTCCGAGCGGTTCAACCGGATGGGTATGCTTCTTCCAGACCCGTCGAGCAGGTGCATTCGAATGGTGGACAACGGTGCCCGGTATCGGGCGATCTTCGAGAGCGTGGTGGATTCCGCCATCATCGGCCTCGGCACGGATGGCCTGATCACGGACTGGAACGCAGGCGCCGAACTCATGTTCGGCTGGACGACGGAGGAGATGCGCGGTCAGTCCGGCGACCGCCTCCTCACGCCCGAGGATCAGGCCGCCGATCGGGCAAGCATCGAGATGAGCCGCTCGCTGTCCGAAGGACTGACGACCGCCGAGCGTTGGCAACTGAGGAAGGACGGTACCCGCTTCTGGGCCAACGGCGAGATGAC
>JAJNQF010000398.1 GCA_021154945.1 Sphingomonas sp. | reverse complement strand
GCCCCGGCCTCCGCCGGGGTGGTAATGCTTTTTTGCTCCTGTTTACGTGCCGTCTCTGGCGATAGCCGATGACGTCTCCCCCCGATCATGCCAGAACCACCCGACCATGATCGCCCAGAGAATCAGACACTTCCTGAGCGAAGAGGACTGGCAGTTCGCCGAACACGAACGCCCCGTCCTCCCTGGCTCCCCCGGCTCGCCACTCCATCCGAGACACCGCCAGATCGCCTATGCGCTAATCGGCATATTGCTCGGGCTGACGGTCGGCTTCGGCAACGCGCTGATCAGCGCCAACACCTACACGCTCCAAGGCGCACTCGGGCTCGATCCGGCGGAGATCGCGTGGTTGCCGACGGTCTACGTGATGACCAACGTCAGCATAAACCTGCTGATGATCAAGTTCCGCGCGCAGTTCGGGCTGCGGCCGTTCGCGATGATCTTCCTGATCCTCTACGTGCTGATCACGCTCGCGCATCTGTTCGTCCACGGCTTCGCGACCGCGATCGCGGTGCGCGCGATCAGCGGAATGGCGGGCGCGGCGCTGAGCAGCCTGTGCCTGTATTACATGATGCAGTCGCTGCCGGCGAAATGGCGGCTGAAGGCGGTCGTGCTCGGCATCGGCATTCCGCAATGCGCGACGCCGCTCGCGCGGCTGTTCTCGCCGGACCTGCTGGCGATGTCGCAGTGGCGCACGCTGTACCTGTTCGAACTCGGGCTCGCATTGCTCTCGCTCGCAGCGGTCGCCGCGCTGCGCCTGCCGCCGACCACGCGGAGCAAGGCGTTCGAGCCGCTCGATTTCCTCACCTTCGTGCTGTTCGCCGGCTCGACCGCGCTGTTCGCCGCCGTGCTCGGACTCGGGCGGATCGTGTGGTGGACCAACGCGCCGTGGATCGGCTGGGCGCTCATAGTGGCGATCCCGATGTTCGCCGCGGCGATCGTCGTCGAGCATCACCGCGCCAACCCGCTGCTCAACACCCGCTGGCTGGGCAGCGCCGACATCGTCCGCTTCACCATCGTCATCGTGATGGCGCGGATCGTACTGTCCGAACAGACCTATGCGTCGGTCGGGCTGCTGACCGTGCTGGGCCAGAACAACGACCAACTCGTGCCGTTCTTCCTGATCATCTTCGTGGCGTCGGTGGCTGGCGTGATCGCAAGCGCGGTGACCTTGGACGTCGAGCGGCTCGGCCATCCGATCATGCTGGCGATCGGTCTGGTCGCGGTGGCGGCGTGGTTCGATTCCTACGCCACCAGCCTGACGCGCGCGCCGCAGATGTACGTGCCGCAGGCGATCATCGGCTTCTCCGCGACGTTCTTCCTCGGGCCGGCGCTGCTGTTCGGCATGACGCGCGCGCTGAAGGAAGGCGCGGGGCACATCATCAGCTTCATCGCGCTGTTCGGGATCATCAATTCGCTCGGCGGGCTCGGCGGCACGGCGTTGCTCGGCAGCTATCAGGTGATCCGCGAGAAGGCGAACAGCGCGGCGCTCGTCCAGCAGATCTCGCCGACCGACCCGATCGTCACGCAGCGCATCGCCGCCGGAGGCGCAGCGGTCGGCCGGGTGATCGTCGACCCGACGCTGCGCAACGCCGAGGGCGCCGCGATCCTATCGCAAACCACGACGCGGGAGGCGAACGTGCTTGCGTATGCCGACGTCTTCCGGTTGATCGCCGTTCTTGCTGGCGCGACGTTCGGGTATCTGCTGTTCCTGCTGGCGAGACGCGCGCGACGCGAACGGCGCGCGCGGCTTGAGGGGACTACATGAGCGACGCACGCAGCCCAGTGGCCGAGGGGCCGGCGACCGAAGAAAAAAAGGCAGAGGTGGCCGCTGTACCGGCCACACCGGCCACGCCGGTCGGATCGGGCTGGCGTCCGCAACCGCCGAGCCGCAACGTCATCATCGTCATCGTGCTGCTCGCGGTCGCGGGCGTGTGCGCGGTGCTGGCGGCGTGGCGCCTGCCGCCGTTCGCGACGAGCTATCAGTCGACCGACAACGCCTATGTGCGCGGGCGGACGACGGTGATCAGCCCGCAGGTCAGCGGCTATGTGACGCAGGTGCTGGTCCGCGACTTCGCCGATGTGAAGCAGGGCGATCCGCTGGTGAAGATCGACGACCGCATCTATCGCCAGCGCGTCGATCAGGCACAGGCGCAGGTCGATGCGCAGGCCGCGACGCTCGCCAACAGCCGGCAGACGGCGGCCAGCCGCGAGGCGACCTTCGCGGCGCAGGACGCGGCGGTTGCCAATGCCGAGGCGCAGTTGATGCGCGCGCAGGCGGACATGGCGCGCGTCAACGATCTGGTAGTCGACGGATCAGTGTCGCTGCGCGAGCGCGATCAGACGCTGGCGGCGCTCCGACAGGCGCAGGCGCAGGTCCAGCAGGCAAAGGCCGCGCGGGAAATCGCTCGTCAGGATATCCGCACGGTCGAGGTCGGGCGCGGTGGCCAGCAGGCGGGCGTCTCGGGTGCCGAGGCCGCACGACAACTCGCGCGGATAGACCTCGCGAATACCGTGATCCGCGCGCCGGAGACGGGGCGGTTAAGCGAGGTCGGCGTACGGCTCGGGCAGTATGTGACGGCCGGGTCGCAGCTGATGTTCCTGGTGCCGCCGGAGACGTGGGTGATCGCGAACTTCAAGGAAGCGCAGACCGCGCGGATGGTGGTCGGTCAGCCGGCGTCGTTCACGGTCGACGGGTTGGCGAACGCGCGGCTGACCGGGCGGGTCGAGCGGATCTCGCCCGCAGCGGGCTCCGAGTTCGCGGTGCTGAAGGCGGACAATGCGACGGGCAACTTCACCAAGGTGCCGCAGCGGATCGCGGTGCGGATTCGGGTGGATGCGGGGCAGCCGCTCAGCGCACGGTTGCGGCCGGGGATGTCGGTGCAGGCGCGGGTGGATACGGCCGGCGGGCCGGGGGTGCGGTGATGGGCCACCGTCACCGCAGACTTCCCCCCTCCCTGAAAGGGAGGGAAGACGCGGTAACGATACTGCACACTATTCTGTCGGTGAGAGCCGGCACCCTGACGCATGTCACCACGCCAGCAACGGCCACCACCCCGGCGAAGGCCGGGGCCCAGTTGGGGGACGGCTGTAACGGAGCGCAGTCCGCTATTACCTCGACATCTCCAACTGGGCCCCGGC
>JAJNQF010000386.1 GCA_021154945.1 Sphingomonas sp. | reverse complement strand
CATCCAGTGCACGCGCTGCATCCGGTTTGCCGAGGAAGTGTCCGGCGTCGAGGAGATCGGTGCGATCTTCCGCGGCGAGGATATGCAGATCACCTCGTATCTCGAGAATGCGGTCAAGAGCGAGCTGTCGGGCAACGTCGTCGATCTGTGCCCGGTCGGTGCGCTGACGTCGAAGCCCTACGCGTTCGAGGCGCGTCCGTGGGAATTGCGCAAGACGCTGACGATCGACGTGATGGACGCGGTCGGCACCAACATCCGCCTCGATAGCCGCGGGCGGCAGGTGCTGCGCTGCCTACCGCGGATCAATGAAGACGTGAACGAGGAATGGGCGACCGACAAGACGCGCCACGCGATCGACGGTCTTGTCCGTCGTCGTCTCGATAAGCCCTATGTCCGCGTGAACGGCAAGCTTCAGCCCGCGACTTGGGACGAGGCTTTCGCTGCGATCAAGGCCGTGAACGCCGGGTCGAGCGTTGCGGCTGTCGCGGGTGATCTGGTCGATTGCGAGACGATGTACGCCGCCAAGGAGCTGCTCGCGAAGATGGGTTCGAGCCTGCTCGAAGGCCGTCAGACCGGCATGGATTACGACGCGACGAGCATCGCTGCGGTCAATTTCAACACGACGATTGCCGGCACCGAACGTGCGGACGCGATCCTGCTGGTGGGCACCAACCTGCGCTGGGAAGCGCCGCTGGTGAACACGCGGGTGCGGAAAGCGATCAAGAAGGGTGCGAAGGTCTTTGCGATCGGGCCGGAGACGGACCTGACCTACAAGGTCGAGTGGCTCGGCGACGATCTCGCACTGCTCGGCAACCTGCCCGAGGCGGTTACCGAGGCGTTCGGCGAGGCTGAGCGTCCGATGGTGATCGTCGGTGGCGGCGCGCTGAAGGGGGGGCACGCGGCTGCGCTCAAGCTCGTCGACACGCTGGGTCTCGTGAAGGACGGCTGGAACGGCTTCAACGTCGTCCACATGGCGGCTTCGCGGATGGGCGGGTTGATGCTCGGCTATGCGCAGAAGGGCGGCATCGCCGACGTGATGGGGGCGAAGCTCGGCTTCTTCCTCGGCGCGGACGAGGTCGATTTCTCCCAGTTCGCTGGCTTCAAGGTGTTCGTGGGCCATCACGGCGACAAGGGCGCGGCGGCTGCCGACGTCATCCTGCCGGGTGTAACCTATGCCGAGAAATCGGGCACGTGGGTCAATCTCGAAGGGCGTGTCCAGCGCGGCGAGCGTGCGGTGTTCGCACCCGGCGATGCGCGTGACGACTGGTCGATCTTCCGCGCGCTGTCCGACACGCTCGGCCACACGCTGCCGTTCGACAGCTTCGAGGGGCTCCGCGAGGAAATGTACGCCGCCGTGCCTGCGCTGCGTCATCAGGCGCTCGCGACGTTCGAGTGGAACCCGCCTTCGCTTCAGGGTGAAGGGCAGGGCGTTCTCGCCGGCTATCCGATCAAGGACTTCTATCTGACAAACGCGATCTGCCGTGCGTCGCCGACGATGCAGCGCTGCTCGGCCGAACTTCTCCACGGGGAAGATTACGCGGAGGCAGCCGAATGATCTCCTGGTTCGAATCCTCGCTCGGTTACGACTGGGCGTTCTTCCTCGCGACGATCATCGACATCCTCGTGATCGCTCTGCCGCTGATGTTGGCGGTGGCAATGATCATCTATGCCGATCGTAAGATCTGGGCGGCGATGGCGCTGCGCCGCGGTCCCAACGTCGTCGGCCCGTTCGGTCTGCTGCAGAGCTTTGCTGACGGCCTAAAGGTGTTCCTGCAGGAGACGATCGTCCCGGCAGCCGCGAACCGGACGCTGTTCCTGCTGGCACCGATCATCACCTTCACGGTCGCGCTGATCGTGTGGGCGGTGGTGCCGTTCGGCGTCGGCGTCGTGCTCGCGGACATCAACGTCGGCTTGCTCTACGTGCTCGCGGCGTCGTCGCTCGGCGTATACGGGATCATCCTATCGGGCTGGGCGTCGAACTCGAAATACCCGTTCTACTCGGCGCTTCGTGCGGCCGCGCAGATGGTGTCGTATGAGGTCGCGATCGGCTTCATCCTGATTTCGGTCGTGCTGTGGACCGGCAGCTTCAACCTGTCGGCGATCGTGATGGCGCAGAAGTCGCACGTCTGGTTTATCAACGGCTATATCCTGAATCCGTTGATGTTCCCGATGGCGGTGATGTTCTTCATCTCATCGCTGGCCGAGACGCAGCGCGCGCCGTTCGATCTGACCGAGGCGGAGAGCGAGCTCGTCGCCGGCTACCAGACCGAATATTCGTCGATGTCGTTCGCGCTGTTCTGGCTCGGCGAGTACGCCAACGTGCTGTTGATGTGCGCGCTCAACGCGACGCTGTTCTGGGGCGGCTGGCTGCCCCCGGTCGACTGGGCGCCGCTCTATTACGTGCCGGGGATCATCTGGCTGTTCGCCAAGATCCTGTTCTTCTTCTTCCTGTTCAGCTGGGTGAAGGCGACCGTGCCGCGCTATCGCTACGATCAGCTGATGCGGCTTGGCTGGAAGGTTTTCCTCCCCGTCTCGCTGTTCTGGGTTTTCCTCGTGTCGGGCTATCTCATGCTGACGCGCGTTGGAGTGGGTTCATGAGCGTCGCTCAGATCATCAAGTCGTTTACCCTGTGGGAATTCGTGAAGGCGCACGCGTTAACGCTTCGCTATTTCTTCAAGGAAAAGGCGACGATCAACTATCCGTACGAGCGCAACCCGGTGTCGCCGCGGTTTCGTGGCGAGCATGCGTTGCGTCGCTATCCGAACGGCGAAGACCGGTGCATCGCGTGCAAGCTGTGCGAGGCCGTGTGCCCTGCTCAGGCGATCACGATCGAAGCCGAGCCGCGTGACGACGGCTCGCGTCGCACCACGCGCTACGACATCGACATGACCAAGTGCATCTATTGCGGCCTGTGTGCCGAGGCGTGCCCGGTCGATGCGATCGTCGAAGGGCCGAACTACGAGTTCGCGACTGAGACGCGCGAAGAGCTGATCTACGACAAGTCGAAGCTGCTCGATAATGGTGACCGTTGGGAAAGCGCGATCGCGGCGAACCTTGCCGCCGATGCGCCGTACCGTTAAGCGAGCGCCGCGATGACACAGATTAACTCCGTCGTCCCAGCGCAGGCTGGGATCTCCACGTTTCAGAGCGCGCCCGCGCGGCTTGAGACCCCAGCGTTCGCTGGGGTGACGAGGACCTCATGATTCAGGCCTTAGCCTTCTACCTCTTCGCCTTCGTCGTCGTCCTGTCGGGCGCGCTGACGATCGCGTCGCGCAACCCGGTCCATTCGGTGATGTGGCTGATCCTCGCGTTCTTCAACGCGGCCGGCCTCATGATCCTGGTCGGAGCCGAGTTCATCGCCATGCTGCTCGTCATCGTCTATGTCGGTGCGGTCGCGGTGCTGTTCCTGTTCGTGGTCATGATGCTCGACATCGACTTCATCGAGCTTCGCGCAGGCGTCGCCCGGTATTTCGGGGTTGGCCTCGCGCTCGCCGTGGCACTTGCCGCCGAGGTTATGATCGCGATCGGTGCGTGGAGCACCGGTCCGATCCAGCTCGCACGTCGTGCCGCGCCGATCGACGACACCGTGCCCAACATCCAGGCGATCGGTAACCTGCTCTACACGCGCTATCTGTTCGTGTTCGAGGGTGCCGGCCTGGTGCTGCTGGTCGCGATGATCGGGGCGATCGTGCTGACCCACCGCCAGCGTGGCGGCGTCAAGGCGCAGAACATCAGCCGCCAGAACGCGCGTCGTCCCCAGGACGCCACGCGCAACACGAGCCCGGTCGTCGGGCAGGGAGTCGAACTGTGACGATCGGTCTCGTCCATTATCTGGTCGTCGCGGCGATCCTGTTCACGATGGGGGTGCTCGGCATCTTCCTGAACCGCAAGAACCTCATCGTTATCCTGATGGCGATCGAGCTGATCCTGCTGGCGGTGAACATCAATCTCGTCGCGTTCTCGGCGTTCCTCCACGATCTCGTCGGACAGGTGTTCGCGATGTTCGTGCTGACGGTCGCCGCGGGTGAAGCCGCGATCGGCCTTGCCATTCTCGTGATCTATTTCCGCGGTCGCGGCACCATCGCGGTCGACGACGTCAACCGGATGAAGGGGTAATACGGTTGATCCAGCTTATCGTCTTCCTGCCGTTACTGGCCGCGATCGTTGCCGGGTTCGGCAATCGCGCGATCGGCAACGTGCCGGCGAAACTCGTCACCACGGCTGCGCTGTTCGCGTCGTGCCTGTTGTCCTGGCCGATCTTCATCGGCTTCCTGTCGGGCACCAGCACCGCGACGGTCGCGCCGCTGCTCGACTTCATTCACTCCGGCGACATGAACGTCGCGTGGTCGCTGCGCGTCGATGCGCTGACCGCGGTGATGCTCGTGGTCGTCACGTCGGTCTCGGCGCTCGTGCACCTGTATAGCTGGGGCTATATGGACGAGGATCCCGACCAGCCGCGCTTCTTCGCGTATCTGTCGCTGTTCACCTTCGCGATGTTGATGCTCGTGACCGCGAACAACCTCGTCCAGATGTTCTTCGGCTGGGAAGGCGTGGGTCTCGCATCCTACCTTCTGATCGGGTTCTGGTTCCGCAAGCCCTCGGCCAGCGCAGCCGCAATCAAGGCGTTCGTCGTCA
>JAJNQF010000363.1 GCA_021154945.1 Sphingomonas sp. | reverse complement strand
TGCGCTGTTGAAGCCGGCACCCGTCCTCCTGCTCGACGAGCCGACCGCGCATCTCGATGCGGACTCTGAAGCTCGCCTGGTCGAGGCAATCGCGCGCGCCTGTGTCGGGCGCACCACGATCATCGCGACGCACAGCGCGCGGTTGGCCGCGATCGCCGACGTCGTGATCGACCTGGGAGAGCGGACATGACTGCGTTCTATACGCTGATCGCCGAGGAGCGACGGCTGCAACGGCGCGGCCTGTGGCGTGCGGGTGGCTATGCGGCGGTCGTTGCGATCGCATCGGTCGTTCTGCTTGGGCTGTCGGGCTGGTTCATCACGGCCGCAGCGGTCGCCGGGCTGGCGGGAACGATCGCCGCGCAGGGCTTCAACTACATGCTGCCGAGCGCCGGCATCCGCCTGCTCGCGATCCTCCGCACCGCAGGGCGTTATGGCGAGCGGCTCGCTAGCCACGACGCGGCGTTTGGCGCGCTCGCCCGCATCCGGCCTGCGCTGTTCCTCGGTCTGGCGAGGGGCCCTTCGGATCATGCGCTGGCGTTGACGCAAGGCGAAGCGACCGCGCGGATCGTGCAGGACGTGAACGTCGTCGAGGCGCAGTTCGTCCGCCTCTCTGCAGCGCCGGGTATGATCGCGGCGCTCGCGAGCGGCTTGGCTCTGTGCGTCGTTGGCGGGTGGCGACCGGCGGTGGCGCTCCTGCTGTGCTTAGCCGGCCTCCTTGCGTTCGCGACCTTGCTCGCTCGACGCCTAGAAGCGCCCGGGCGCGAGGTGCAGCGCGCGACCGGGGCGTTGAAGGAGGCCTTTGCCGGCGTGGCCGATGCCGCTGCGGAACTTCGCTGCTACGGAGTCGAGGTGCAGGCAATGGCCGCGGTCGACGCGAAGAGCCGGCGTCTGGCGGAGGCGCAACGCGCGCAGGCCTGCGCCGCGGGCTGGTTCGAGTTCATCCAGGCGGTAGCCCTCGGCATGGCAGGTCTTGCAGCGTTGCTGCTCGCCGCATCCTTTGGGGCGCCGATCGCGGCATTATGCGCGCTGGCGGCCGTAATGACGATCGACGGCGCGGGCCCGGTGCTGCGCAGCCTTGCCCAACGGAGCGCGGTGCGCGAGGCGACCGCGCGGCTCGACGATCTGCTGCCGGATGCGGTCGAGCAGGGTGACGCGATCGCGTGTATCGGCGACCCGTCGCTCGACCTGCTTGGTACGCATCTGCCCGCCGAAATACGCGCCGCGCTGGTCGGCGCATCGGGGACGGGCAAGACCACGCTTGTAGAAAGCCTGCTCGGTCTGCGGTCGGTCGAGCCGGGTACCGCGTTCATCGACGGCAGGGACGTCGCCCGCATCCCGCTCTCCACCCGTCGTGCGACGTTCGGCTGGGCTCCGCAGGATGCGGCGCTGTTGGCCGGTACCATCCGCGACACTCTCGCGCTCTGCGATCCGCTGACCGACGATGCGGCGATGTGGGCGGTCCTCGACGACGTCGCGCTGGCCGACGTCGTCGGAGCGCTTTCGGACGGCCTCGACAGCTGGATCGGCGAGCACGGTGTGCGGCTGTCGGGCGGTGAGCGGCGGCGGCTGGCGCTCGCCCGTGCATACCTCGTCCCCGCGCCGTGGCTGCTGCTCGACGAGCCGACCGAAGGACTGGATGCCGCCACCGAGCGGCGCGTCGCTGAACGCTTGTCGGCTCGGTTGGCGAGAACGGGGCAGGGGCTCGTGATGGTCAGCCACCGTCCGGCAATGGTCGCGCTGTGCGATCGGCAACTCGCGATCGCGTCAGAGCTCGTCGCGACCGCCGCGCTACCGATCGATGCCGCGGGACGGGCGCGTTTGTATGGCCGAGAGTGAAAACTCGCTTAAAATCCGCGGGTCGGTGCGACGGTCGCCCTAGTAAGCGGGTCATTAAGTCGCGGTGAGGCGAATGCCTCGGAAACGAGGCACTCGCGCAGGATCGGCCGTCAGAGTCGTATGCCGAGCCCGACGCCGAACACCAGAGGGTCGAGGCTGATCGCGACGCGCTGCGTGCCGGCTGCCGTCGTTCGCAGCCGCGCGGTCGTGTCGATATCGATGTATTTGACGTCGAGGTTCAGGAACACCTTCGGCGCGATGTCGATATCGACGCCGGCCTGTGCCGCCCAGCCGAAGCTGTCCTTCATGTGGACATCGGTCGATGCGACCGCCGCGACGAGGCCGTCGGACGCCTTTTCGTTCCAGAAGATCGTGTAGTTGAGCCCGGCACCGACATAGGGGCGGACCTTGCCGGTCGGGTTCACATGATATTGCGCGGTCAGCGTCGGCGGCAATACCCATGTCGAGGCGAGCTTGCCGATCGAGCCGGTCGTGCCGGTGCGGCCATCGGCGTGATGCTTGGTGGTCGACGCGATCAGTTCGAAGCCGATGTGATCGGTCGCCATGTAGGTGACGTCGACCTCGGGCATGAAACTGTCGTTCACGCCGACACGCTCGCCGGGAAATGCGGGCAGGATGCTGCCGGACTTTTCGTTCGGCGCGACCAGGATCGTCCGTACGCGCACCAGCACGTCGCCTGCGGCGATGCCTCGACGCGGGGCCGGATCGGTCTGCGCAAAAGCAGGTGCGGCCACGATCATGCCCGCGCATGCCGCACCGATGGCGAGGTTCTTGATCGACGATGTCATGGTCCGGCTCCTGTAATCCAAGGCGGCCGGGCTACGCCTGCAGTACCGAGCAGGCGTTGATCGCGGACAAGGGTTGCGTTGACCGCGGTCAAAGACGCGACGCCCGCCACCGCGCATTTCGCGGCCATGGGCAGTCCTGCTGGCTTACCCGTCGCGTCCCGCGAATTGCTTTGCTAGGGTCATCGCGGGCGAGGATTCGAGGGCGATACGGGTGGGGGGAAAGTGGGACTGGTCGATGGCGGTCGCGCTGACGGCGTGCCTTTCGTCGACTGCCGAGGCGCAGACGGCGCTCAGCTTCGACGCGGCGCAGATGCGGTTGGATCGGACGTCGCGCGCACTCAGCGCCGCCGATCACGGTGTCGATGCGGCGAAGGCGGGGGCGGACGCGATGCGGACGCTGCACCGACCGATCGTCACCGCGTCGGTGCAGTATCTCGTCTACGAGAAGACGCTGTCGGTCGATCTCGCGGGGGCCAAGGGCAATGCGCTGGGCAACACCCAGGATTTCCTCGCGGCATTTCCCGGTAGCGTGCCTCCGGCGTTTCAGCAGATCGCGAGCGAGATCACCGGGCGGCTGTCGCAGGCGCTGCCGGGGCTGTTCGATGCGATCCCCGACCAGCTCAGCTACCGCTTCCGCGACGAGGTGTTTCGGCCGACCGTACAGGCGGCGATGCCTCTCTATACCGGCGGCGCGATCCCGGCGATCCAGCGCGCGGCGCAAGGCGGCGTCGCGATGGCCGAGGGACGCCGCGCGCAGGTGATCGATCTGGCGCGGATCAACCTGATCCGCGCCTATTTCGGGCAACAGGCCGCCGCTGGGCTGCTCGAAGCCGCCCGCCGCAGCCGCGATGCGCTCGATAAGATCCTGTCGGATTCGCGCAAGCTGGAGGCGGCGGGGGTCATTCCGCGTGCCCGGACGCTGGAGGTGCAGGTCGCCCGCGACACCGCCGAGCGCACCTATCAGCGTGCCGACCTGTCCAGCGCGACCGCGCGCGACGAACTCGCCCGGCTGCTCGAGATCGACGGCAATGTCGTGCCGACGACCGCGTTGTTCGTGCAGACGCGTCCGCTCGCGCCGGTCGAGACCTATCTCGGCAGCGAGGGCACGGCACCGGAGGCACGGACCGCGGATGCCGGGCGGCAGATCGCCGACGCCGGTGTCGCGCTGGCCCGGTCGCGCCGGTTGCCGCAGGCCTATGCATTCGGCGAATATAATTTCAACCGCTCCAACGCGCTGCCGATCGAGCCGGACTGGATCGCGGGCGTCGGCGTTCGCTACACCATCCTCTCGAACATCGACCGCAGGCGGACCGAGGACGCAGCGCGCTCGCAGGCCGCTGCCGCCGCGGATACCGCGGCCGAAGCCCGCCGGATCGCCACCAGCGCGACGATCCGCGCGTATAATCTCGTCGAGGGCGCCCGCCGATCGTTCGTACTGCTCGACAGCAGCATGGTTGCGGCGCGCGAGAACGTCCGCGTACAGGCGGTCGCGTTTCGCGAAGGCGAGGGGACCGCGACGCCGGTGATCGCCGCGCAGGCAGCTCTCGATACGGCCGAAGCCCAACGTATTGCCGTCGCCTATGAATACGACCTCGCGCTCGCCGGGCTGCTCGCTTCGGCCAGCCGGCTCGACGCGTTCGGTGCGCACCTCGCCCAGGCCGACCAGCGCCTCACCTACGGAACCGACCGATGAGCGATCCCACCGCCCCGCCGAGCCGCCGTGCGCGCGTGCTGCTCTATGTCGGCCTGATCGTTGTGGTCGCGATTGTGGGCATCGGCTTGTGGCTCGCGAGCCGTCCGGGACCCGAGCAGATCCAGGGCATGGTTGAGGCGGACAGCGTCAACGTCGCGACCAAGGCGCTGGCCCGCGTGGACCGGTTGCTCGTCGACGAGGGCGCGCGGGTGAAAGCGGGACAGGTGCTCGCGACGCTGTCGAGCCCCGAACTGGGCAATGCCGAACGCCAGGCACAGGGCGCGCTCGATACCGCGCGGGCGCTTGATGCGGTGGCACAGGCCGGCGCGCGCAGCGAGGATGTCGGGTCGCTCCGCGCGATCTGGCAATCGGCGCAGGCCGCGGCGGATCTCGCCGCGACGTCGAGCCGCCGCGCGGACACGCTCTATGCCGAAGGGGTCGTCGCGGCCCAGCGACGCGACGAGGCACATGCCGCGCGCGACAGCAGCCGGATGTCGGCCGAGGCTGCGCGGCTGCAATATGAGAAGGCGCTGGCCGGGCCCCGTCGCGAGGACAAGCAGGCTGCGGCGGCGCAGGTCCGGATCGCGCAGGCGGGGTTGTCGACGGCTCGATCGCTGATGACCGAGACGCGGCTGGTGTCGCCGATCGACGGTGAGATCTCACGCAAATTGCTCCAGCCGGGTGAGATCGTCAGTCCTGTGCTGCCTGCCTATCAGGTGATCGACATCGACCATCCGCACGTCGAGATCACGGTGCGCGAGAGCCAATATGCGGGCGTCCGTCCGGGCGGCATCCTGGTCGGCCACGTCCCGGCGCTCGGTCGCGACGTCCGGTTCCGTATCACGCATATCGCGCCCGAAGGCGCGTTCGCGACGGTCCGCGCGACGCGGCAGTCGAGCGGCTACGACGTCCGCGCGTTTGCGGTCCAGCTGCGGCCGGTAGAACGGGTCGCGGCGCTGCGTCCGGGCATGAGCGTGCTGTTCGACTGGCCGCGATGAGCGCGTTCCGGCGGGCGCTGGCCGAGGAGCTCGCGCATCTCTGGCGCGATCGGTTCGATCTCGCCCTGCTGACGCTGGTGCCGCTGATCTGCCTCGTCGTGATGGGCGGGATGCTGTCGCGGGGCTCGCCGCATGGCCTTGGCGTGGTGATCGTCGACCAGGATCGCAGCGTCGCCTCCCGATCGATCGTCCGCGCGATCGGCGCGGTCGATGCGCTGACGATCGTCGATGACGTATCCAGCCTGTCGGAAGGGTTTTCGGCGATCCGGCGCGAACGGGCGATCGCGGTGGCCGTGCTTCCATCCGGTCTGGGCGGCGCGCGGACGGCGGCGACCCCGCGCACGATCGAGATCTTCTACCAGACCGCGTTTCTGTCGACCGGCGCGCTGACCTCTGCGCTGCTCCAGGCGACGATCACGGCGGACCTGGCGAGACAGGCGCCTGCCAACGCCGGCGTTGCAGGTATCGCGCTGCTCAGGGTGCCGCTGCCGGGCGTACAGGTGACGCTCCTCGGCAATCCGTCCGCCAGTCTCGAATGGTATCTCGGCCTGCTGATCGGTCCCGCGATCCTGCATCTGCTGATCGCCGTGACGTGCGCCGCATCGCTGGGGCGCGAGCTGGTCGACGGGTCGATGGGTCCTTGGGCGGTCCGGGTCGGTGTCCCTGCGATGGCGGCGGCGGGTCGCCTGTTGCCGCATGTCGCGATCGGCACGCTCTGGCTATGCCTGTGGTTGCTGTGGCTAACCCTGGGGCAGGGATTCGCCTTTACCGGTGCGATCGGGCTCGTCGCTTTCGGCGGGCTGTTGCTGTTCGTCGCGACCGCGGCGATCTCGACGTTGCTCATCGCATTGACCGGCGAGGTCGCCACCAGCCTGTCCGCGAGCGTGATCTATGCGGGGTCCGCGCTTGCCTATTCGGGTGCGTCGCTGCCCATCACCGGCGGTATCGCGGTTGCGCGGATATGGAGCGCGATCCTGCCGCTCACCCATTTTGTCACGCTCGAGATGGACCAGACGATCGGAGTGGACGGCGCGATCTGGGCGAAGCAAGCGGCGATCCTGATGCTGTCGGCTTTGGTCGCGGGCGGCGGCGCGGCGCTGCTGCTGCGGCGGCGGGCGCGCAACTCGGCATGAGTTTCCGCCAGGCCTTCGAAGGCGCGCTGCTCGAAATCCTGCGGACGCGCGATCTGGTCGCGGTCGCGGTGATCTCGGTGCTGTTCTACGCTTTCTACTATCCGGCGCCCTATGCGCATCAGGTCGTCGAGCGCCTGCCGATCGTCGTCGTCGATGCGGATCGCAGTGCCGTCTCGCGCGCCATCGTCCGCAACCTCGGCGCCGCGCACGAGGTGGAGATCGCCGCCAACGTATCCGACATGGTCGCGGCACGAGCGCTCGTCCGCAACCGGCAAGCCGAGGGCATCCTGCTGATCCCGCACGATCTGGGTTCGGCGGTGATCGAAGGGCGACCCGGCGGCGGCATCGCGGTGTGGCTCAACGGCGCCTACCTGCTTCGCGCGGAGGCGGTGGGGAAGACGGTCGGGGCGGCGATCGGCGCAACACTCGAAGGGCGCCTGTCGGGTCTCGCGGGATCGGTCGCAGTGCCGGTCACACCGGTCGTCACCCGTCCGCTGTTCAACACGACCGAGGGCTATCGCGACTATATCTTCCCTGCGGTTGCCAACATCATCCTGCAGCAGACGCTCTTGTTTTCAGTCGCACGCCTGATCGCCGAGCGCCGCCGCACGGGCCGCTGGCACCGCGGGATGTTCCTCGGCGTGTGGGCTGCGTGCACGACGATCGGCACGCTCGGCGCGCTGTTCTATTTCGGCCTGATCTACTGGCTGCAGGACATTCCGCACGGCGGCAACATCCCCGCGCTGCTCCTGACCGTGCCGCTGTTCGCCGCGACCGTGTCCGCACTCGCGCTGACGATCGGCAGCATGGTGAGGAGCGGCAACGATGCGCTGAAACTGCTCATCCCGACGTCGATCCCGTTCGTGTTCCTGTCGGGGTTCGCGTGGCCGCTGTTCGCGATGCCCGCCTGGGTCCAGGCGATCGCCTGGATGATCCCCGTCACCCCGGCGACGCACATCTTCGTGCCGCTCAACCAGATGGGCGCGTCGCTGGGCGAGGTGGGCGACGCGGTCGCGATCCTGGTCGTGCAACTGGCGGTGTTCGGATCGGTGGCGCGTTACCGTTTGCGATGAACGCGCCGAGCAGGTGCGATCGGCCGATCCGCACCCCAAGCCCGACGCCGTCCCCTCGTGTCTCGTATCGTTCCGTCAGGCAGCCTTGGCGGCCATCCGCGCGGCGAGCTTCTCTTCCTCGGTCCACACCTTGCGCTCGCGCGCGGGCTTGGCAGGCTTGATCTGCTTGACCGGACCGCCGCCCAGCACCGGCGCGCGCTTGGTCGAGTGACGCGCGATTTCGCAATGCCATTCGTGGTCGTCCTGCACGGTCAGGGTGCGCCCGATCTCGCGCTCGACATCGTGCAGCCACGCGCGCTGCTCGGCATCGCACAAGGTGATCGCGAAGCCGCTGCGCCCGGCACGGCCGGTACGGCCGATGCGGTGGACATAGCTTTCCGGCAGGCTCGGCAGATCGTGGTTGAACACGTGCGTCACCGTGTCGACGTCGATCCCGCGCGCGGCAATGTCGGTCGCGACGAGCACCTGCACGGTGCCGGCACGGAACGCGTCGAGCGCACGCTCGCGCTGGCCCTGCGACTTGTTGCCGTGCAGCGCCTCTGCGGTGATGCCTGCCTCGCCGATGAACGCACAGACGTCGTTGGCGATGTTCTTCTGCAGCGTGAAGACGACCGCCTGGCCCATATTCGGCGTCTGCAACAATGCCAGCAGCGCCGCCTTCTTGTCGGCCGCGTCGAGGAACATCACCGACTGGTCGATCCGGTCGACCGTGGTCGAGGGCGGTGCGATCTCGACCTTGGCCGGATCGCGCAACAGGCTCTCGGCCAGCGCGGCGATCGACTTCGGCATCGTCGCCGAGAACAGCAGCGTGTGGCGATCCGCCGGCAGCGTCGCAACGATCCGCTCGATCGGCTTGGCAAAGCCCATGTCGAGCATCTGGTCGGCCTCGTCGAGCACCAGCGCCTCGAGCTGCGACAGGTCACAAAGGCCCTGCTCGACCAGATCGAGCAGGCGGCCCGGCGCGGCGACGATGATGTCGACACCGGCCTCGAGCGCCTTGACCTGGTGGAACTGGCTGACGCCGCCGAAGATGGTCATCACGCTAGGCTTGATGTGCCGGCCGAAGCTCTCGAAGCCGGCGGCGATCTGCGACACCAGTTCGCGCGTCGGTGCGAGGACCAGCACGCGCGCGCCACCCTTCGGCGCCGGGCGAGGGTTGGCGGCAAGGCGGTGGAGCAGCGGCAGCGCGAACGCCGCGGTCTTGCCGGTGCCGGTCTGCGCCATGCCGAGCATGTCGCGGCCGTCCAGCAGCATCGGGATCGACTGCGCCTGGATCGGCGTCGGGTGGGTATAGCCCTCTTCGGCGAGCGCCTGCAGCAAGGTGGGCGCGAGCGAGAGATCGGCAAAAGTCATGGTCATTGTCACGCGGCGCCTCCAGCGCTGAGCTAAAGCTGCGCCTGGTAGGGCTTAGCGTCCTGAGCGCGGGCAGGTAGGTTTTATGCTGCACTGCGTCAATCAGGAAAGCCGGGGGAGGGCGGTTTGACGTTCTCTCTTCCGCCTCGCACCGCGGATCGTCTTGCTAGATCGCCTCGGCTTCGTGCGAAGCGTCCTACGCGACCAACAGCGAGGGCGTACCCTGACGCTCCTCCAGCCATTCGGCGAACTGCTCGGCTTCCATCGGCCGCGCGAACCAGAATCCCTGCGCCTCCTCGCACTGCAATTCCGTCAAGATGGCAGCGGCTTCGGCCGTCTCGATCCCCTCCGCGACCACCAGATAGCCAAGCCGGTGGGCAAGGCCGATCATCGTCTCGACGAGCACAAAGTCGGGCCCGCTCGGTTCGGTGAGATTGCGGATAAACGCCTGATCGATCTTGAGGACCCGGGCCGGCAGCTGCTGGAGATAGGCCAGGCTGCTATGGCCCGTCCCGAAATCGTCGATCGCAAGGCGGATGCCTGCCGCATCCAACGCGCGCAGCACAGCCATGGCCTTGTCCGGCTGTTCCATGATCGCGCTCTCGGTAAGCTCGATCTCCAGCTGGTCGGGGCGTAAACCGCGCTTCAGCAGGCCGAGCTGAATACGCTGGACGAAGTCGGCCTCGCCGAGATTGGCAGCGGAAATGTTCACCGACAGCGCAACCGTGGCACCCGTTCCTCCCCAGTCGGCAAGCTGCTCCATCGCCGCGTCGACCACCCATTGCGTAGTCTGTCGCGCCAGCGAGGTCTGTTCGATCAGGGGAATGAACTCGGCCGGGGAAACGTCGCCCAGCCTTGGATGTCGCCACCGTAGCAGTGCCTCGGCGCCGACGCACCTGCCGGTCTTCAGGTCGATCCGCGGCTGATAGACGAGGCGGAGCTGGTCGGTCATCTCCAGCGCCGTGCCGAAGTCGCGGAGCAGGCCGTATTGCCGCTGGTGCGCGGTATCGCTCGACGACGAATATAGCGCGATGGCGCCGTCCGCGCCTCGCGCGTCCTGTGCCGCGCTGGCAGCACCGCGCAGCACGTCGTCGGCCGGCATCTCGCCGAGGACGAACGGACGTACGCCGATCGCGACGTTGGTGACGAACCGGACCGAGGACGACGCCCGGATCCGCTCGAACTCCAATTGAAGCGCCTGCAGATAGGCGACCTGCTCGATGCCCGGCGGCGACAGGAACGCGAGTTGCGCCGGGCCGACATGATAGGCCGAGCGCGGGGGTTTAAGCACCTTGAGCAGCGACCGGGTGGCTTCGCGGATCATTTCGTCGACACGGGCGCCGCCGAGAACCCGCGTGATCCTGCTGATCTGATCGTCGCGCGCAAGATCGACGACGACGGCAAGCCGCTGTTCGCCCGGGTGATCCCGGGCGAGGTCGATCAGATCGTCGCGGAACTGCGTGCACGTGGGCAGCCCGCTAACCGGATCCACATGCCCGAACGCGTGCTGCAACTCGATCTGGGCCATTACCATCGCGGCGAGATCGACGAGCGCGGCCAACTCCCTTGGCGTTGCTTGTCTGGGTTCGGTTCCCAGGACGCACAGCGCGCCCAGGCCGTAGCCGTCGCTGGTGATCAGCGGCGCTCCCGCATAGAATCGGGTTCCCGCGCGACCCAACACGCTTTCAGCGTAATAGGGATCGGCATGCAGGTCTTCGATCACCAGCGATGCGCTCGATGCGGTGACCTGGGCACAGGGCGCCCGGTCGCGGGGAATGCTGGTATGATCCACGCCAACCCGGGATTTGAACCATTGCCGGTCGTGATCGGTCAGGGAAACCGCGGCAACCGGCAGACCGAAGATCTGGCTCGCAATCCGGGTGATCCGGTCGAAGCTCTCGGTTGGCGAGGTGTTGAGCAGCTTGAGCTGGTACAGAGCGTCAAGCCGGGCTTCTTCCTGATAGTCGCGCACGCGGTACTCCTTGCGCGACCATTATAGGATCAAAACATTAACGGTTTCATCCAATTACCAAAAACGATTTTCATTT
>JAJNQF010000356.1 GCA_021154945.1 Sphingomonas sp. | reverse complement strand
AGTCCTTCGTTGGCAACGTCCCCCAATTGGGCCCCGGCCTTCGCCGGGGTGGTGCAGATTTAACGAGCCGGCGTGGCTTCCATTAGTCGACGGACTTCCTGCGCCGCGTGCGCCGCGCCTCCCTCGACCGCCCCAAGCGATTGCCCGGCGAACTCCGCCTGAATCGCCGCATACTCCGCATGCATCAAAGCCGCCCGGTCCAACACCGCCACCACATCCGTGACGTCGTCCACGACCTCCCCGCAAACCCACATCGCGTAGTTCGGATCGCCCTCCCAGGCGGCACCCCCCGCGTTGAGAAACACGCAGGGCCGCGGGCGCATCAGGAACTCGATCACTTGGCTCGACGTATCGCCGAGATACACGTCCGCCACGCCGGTATAACTCCCGTCGACCATCGCGAAGCCGTCGATGTCGCAGTGCACATGCGGCAAATCGCCGATCTCGCGCATCAAGTCCGCGACCTCCGGAGCTTTCTCGATCAGACGCTGATGCGGCGCGAAGATCAGATTGTAGCGCCCGTCCGCGACGATCCGCCGCACCACGTCCGCCCCCCAGCGCCACCATGACGAGCGATGCTGCTGCCAATGCGGCGTATACAGCACCACCGGCCGCGTATCCGCGAACGGCGGCGCGGCATGCGTACGGTGCGTGAAATCGGCCTTCACATACCCCGTCGCAACGAACCGCTCCGGCGCGAACCCGCGGTCGAGATACGTCTGCCGCTCCAGCTCGCTCGGCACCAGGGTCAACGCCGCCGCACGCCGCCTTGGATCGTCGCGCGCGCTCATCGAGCCGACGCCGTGCGAGGTCTTCACGAACTTCGCCCGCATCGGAAACAACCGCGGCAGCCACAGACTCGTCTGCTCCGCACACACCACGACGTCGACCCTACGGAGATACGGCAGCAGCCGGAGCAGCATCGGCATCTTCGCCGGCAGCACCGGATTGCGCCCGCTGCCGTCATCCACGACCGCGCGAAATCCGGGTGCGCGGCGGATCCGGACGGTGGGGAAGGGGGCGGTCCACCGCGCCAGCAACGTCTCGTGCACAGACGTGCTCACCCACAATTCGATCGGCACATCGGACGTCGCGGTCAGCGCCTCGACGATCGGATAGAGATGCGGGATCAGCAACGTCTCGCCGAGAAACAGGAACGCGACCTTCCGCGTCATGCGCCCGACCCGTCTCCGGCGAGCGCATCATGGTCGTGCTGCCACTGCGCGATGTCCTCGGGCCGGTCGATCTCCTGCCAGCGCGCGTCAGGGGCGATCCGCAGTGCGTGGACGCCAACCGTCTCGGCGGCGCGACGGACTACGGCGTGGTGATAGGCATGGATGCCGTCCTCCTCGCCGATCACCGCGCGCAATGCGTCGGCATAGGTCGTCCCGCCGGTGGACACGATCAGCCCGAGCGAACGCGCGGTCGCGCTGTGCCCGACCAAGTGCTTGCCGACCGCGACGATCCGGTCGCCGTCCGCCTCGACCAGCATGTCGTCGAGGCCGGGTTCGGCGAGCGGCTCGATCACCAGCGTCACGCCCGCGACCCGATCGGCCACTGCAGCGCGCAGGATCGGTGCATCGAACACCGTGTCGCCGTTCATCAGCGCGAACGGTTCTTCGAGATACGCGCGCGCCGCCCAGACGCTGCCGATGCTGTTGGCGATCGACCAGAACGGGTTGAAGACGAGCTCGGTAGGCAGACCACCGATGCGCGCGCTCAGATGCGCGGCGATCTGGTCGATCCGGTAGCCGCCGACCACCACCGCACCGTCGAAGCCGGCCGCGGCGACCGCGTCGAGCTGGTGATCGAGGATCGCGCGACCGCCCACCTCGACCAGGCATTTCGGCGTGGTGAGCGTCAACGGCAGCAACCGCGATCCGTGACCCGCGGCGAGGATGATGGCCTTCATGGCGTGAGGCTGTACGGGCGAAGTGTGGCAGGAAAATGCATGATCGGGCGGCCTCCTACCGGCGGGTTGCCCCGTGTCCGCGGCGAAACACTATCGCTGTACCGCCTCGGCATCCTCGCGAGACCAGCCCCCGCCCATCGCCTGGTACAGCGTCACATACGCCGTCAGCCGGTCCGCCCGCGCCTGCACCAGCGACAGCTCCGCGGTCAGCAACCCGCGTTGCGCATCGAGCTGGTCGATATACGCCGAATACCCCGCGCGGTAGCGGTTCGAGGCATTGCGCAACGCCCCCGCGAGCGCATCGCGTTGGCCGGCGAGCGCGACGGCCTGCTGGCCCGAGCGCTGCACCCCCGCCAGGCTGTCGTCGACCTCGCGGAACGCCTGGAGCGCAGTCCGGCGATAGGCGAACGCGGCCTGGTCGCGGCGCGCGGTCGCGGCATCGGCCTGCGCGCCGAGCCGCCCGCCGTCGAAGATCGGGCTGAGCACGCTCGCGCCGATCGAGAACACCGCGATCGGGTTTGCCAGAGCCGTCGACAGCACCACGCCCGCCGAGCCGGTCAGGGCAAGGTTCGGCAGCATCGCCGCACGCGCGCTGTCGAGCGAGCGGTCGGTGGCGACCAAGGTCTGCTCGGCTTGATAGAGATCGGGGCGGCGGCGGAGCAGGTCGGCGGGCAGGCCGTCGGGAATCGCCGGTGCGGCCAGCTGATCGAGCGTCCGGCCGCGGGGAATCGGACCGGGGTTGTCGCCGAGCAGCAGGCTCAGCGCATTCTCCTGCCGGCTGATCGCGAGCTGGGCGGCGGGGACGAGCTGTTCGGTGGCGTGGAATTCCGCCTCCGACTGCCGCAGTTCGAGGTTCGAGGTGTAGCCGGTCTCGGCGCGTCGCCGCGCGATACGCAGGCCTTCCGCGCGGGCCGCCAGCGTCTGGCGCGCGACGGCCAGGCGCTGGTCGAGTGCGCGGAGCGTGATGTAACCGGTCGCAACGCTGCTCGCGATGCCCAGCCGTACCGTGTCGCGCGCCGCTTCGCTGGCGAGCAACTGCGCACGCGCGGCTTGGCTTGCGAGGCGGAGGCGTCCGAACAGGTCGAGGTCGTAGCTGATCGACACCGCCGGCTGCGTGCCGATCGCGTCGGAGGGTGTCCCGAACGGGCTGACGGTCTGGCCGGTGGTGCTCGGCGCCGAGCCGCTGACGAGCGGCGTCTGTTGCGCGCGGGCGAGGCGGGCGGCGGCGCGCGCTTCGTCGATGCGCGCGGCGGCGGAGCCCAGGTCGGGGCTGTCGGCGAGCGCCCGCGCGACGAGGCCGGTGAGGACTGGGTCGCCGAACGCGGCCCACCAGTCCGCGCGGATCGGCGCCCCGGTGCCGAGTGCGGTGCGCCAGGCTGGAGGCGGGGCGACGGCGGTTGTCGCGGGGGACTCGGGGCGGGGGCCTATGCATCCGGTGGCGAGGAGGGTGAGGGTGAGGGCACCTACGTTTTTACTGCGCCGCCATGTTGGTGCGCGATGCCACCCCGCAAC
>JAJNQF010000325.1 GCA_021154945.1 Sphingomonas sp. | reverse complement strand
GGTGGCCGACGATGCGGCCGAGCCGTGGATCGGCGCGCGCGACTGGGCGGTACTGATGCTGTTGTACGGCGCAGGGCTGCGGATCGGCGAGGCGCTGACGTTGCGGGGCGAGATCCTGCCGCTCGGCGAGACGATCCGGGTGACGGGCAAGCGCGACAAGACCCGCGTCGTGCCGCTGTTGCCGCAGGTCCGCGCGGCGATCGAGGCTTATGTCGCGCAGACGCCGTGGCCGATCGCGCGCGACGCGCCGCTGTTCCGGGGCGCGAAGGGCGGGGCGTTGTCGCCGGTGATGATCCGGCGCGGGGTGCAGGCCGCGCGCGCACGGCTCGGGCTCGGCGACCGGACCACGCCGCACGCGCTGCGCCACAGTTTCGCGACGCATCTGCTGGGGCGGGGGGCGGATCTGCGTGCGCTACAGGAGTTGCTCGGCCATGCCAGTCTCAGTTCGACGCAGGTCTATACGCAGGTCGACGCCGCGCATCTGATGGATGTGTACCGCAATGCGCATCCGCGCGCCTGAGATCAGGCTGAGCCCTTCGGCTTCCACGTGACGACGCGCCAGACATAGCCGATGATGATGACGACGAACGTCGCGACGGCCACCGGCCCGACATAGCGGTCGAGCTCCTCGAAATGCGATCCGAGCAGGATTCCGGCATAGGCCAGCACGGTGTTCCAGATCGCACTGCCGGCCGCGGTCCAGATCACGAACTGCCAGATCGGCATGCACGTCATGCCCGCGGGCAGCGAGATGACTGTGCGGAAGGTCGGCATGAAGCGGAACACGAAGATGACCCAGCCGCCGCGCTTGACGAAGAAACGGTGGATCTTCTCGACGTCGGACCATTCCATCGTCAGCCAGCGGCCGTTGCGCGCGATGAACGGACGGAAGCGCTCGTAGCCGATGTTGCGGCCGATATAATACCAGAAATAGTTGCCGACGACCGAGCCCGCGGTGCCCCAGGCGATCAGCGGCACGACGCTCATGTTGCCGCGCGCGACCGCCATGCCGCCAAGCCCCATGATCACTTCGGACGGCACGGGCGGCACGATATTCTCGAGCGCCATCAGCAGGAAGATACCGAAATATCCGCCCCAGGCGATGAGATCGAGGATGAATTCGGTCATGGGTATGAGATACTGCCGGGACGCCGGATGGGTTCCGCGAGGCGGCTATTCCGTGATCAACTGAACAGGTGCCCTACCACCCCGGCGGAGGCCGGGGCCCAATTGGGGGACGGTTATGACGGAGGACGGCGCTCCCTTACTGCGACCTTTCCAATTGGGCCCCGGCCTTCCCCGGGGTGGTGATCTTCTGATAGTTCGGCGTACCAGCACCACCTCGCGCCGAAATTACCGCGCCGCGACCTTTGCCTCGATCGCGTCCCAGATCATGCCGGCGACATCGGTCCCGTCGAACTTCTCGATCGCGACGATCCCCGTCGGCGAGGTCACGTTGATTTCGGTCAGCCACGTGCCCCCGATCACGTCGATGCCGACGAACAGCAACCCGCGCTTTTTCAGTTCCGGCCCGAGCACCGCGCAGATCTCGCGCTCCTTGTCGGTCAGTTCCGACTTCTCCGCCGAACCGCCGACCGCGAGGTTCGAGCGGATCTCGCCTTCGCCCGGCAGGCGGTTGATCGCGCCCGCTACCTCGCCGTCGATCAGCACGATCCGCTTGTCGCCCTTCGCCACGTCGGGGAGGAACGCCTGGACCATGTGCGGCTCGCGCCACGTCATGTTGAAGACCTCCATCAGCGCCGACAGGTTCGCGCCGTCCGACTCGACCTTGAAGATCGCCTTGCCGCCATTGCCGTGGAGCGGCTTGATGACGATCGCGCCGTGCTCGGCGAGGAATTTCCGGGCTTCGTCGAGCGAGCGGGTGACCAAAGTCGGCGGCATGAACTGCGGGTAATCGAGCACGAACACCTTTTCGGGCGCGTTCCGGACCTGCGCGGGATCGTTCACGACGAGCGTCTTGTCGGCGATCCGCTCGAGCAGATGTGTCGCGGTGATGTAGCCGAGATCGAACGGGGGATCCTGCCGCATGAGTACGACATCGGCCTCGTCGCCGAGATCGAGATTCACCGGCTCGCCGACGCTGAAGTGATCGCCGACGACGCGTTGCACGGTGACTGGGTGTGCCTTCGCCCAGACGCGGCCATCACGGTAGTTCAGGTCCTCGGCCGAGTAATGGAAGAGCGTATGGCCACGATCCTGCGCCGATAGCATCAGCGCGAACGTCGAATCGCCGGCGATGTTGATGCTGTCGAGCGGGTCCATCTGGACGGCGACGGTGAGGCTCATGCGTCTTCCTTCTGTTCGGTGGAGCGCATGTAGGCGCGGGGGGATGCGAAGTCATCGGGTGACGTCGTTTCAATCAGCCCCGTCATCCTGACGAAAGTCAGGGCCCAGAGCCATGAAGGATGCCCTCAATTACCCTGGGTCCTGACTTTCGTCAGGATGACGGAATGTTGCGGGTTGCTACCCGATCCACGCATTCTCGATGTGCCGCAGCCGCGTACCCGGTGCGAGCAGGATGACGTCGACGCGGATGTCGTCGCCTGGCCCGGCATAGCGCGGCATCAGATATTCCGCCGCTGCCGCGACCCGGGCGAGGCGGCGTTCGTCGATCGCGAAGTCGAGTTCGGCGGCGGTGGCGCGCGTCTTGACCTCGACGAAGGCGATCAGGTTTCCTTTTCGTGCGACGAGATCCACTTCGCCTGCGGGAGTCCGCACGCGGCGATCAAGGATGCTCCAGCCCTTCAGTCGTAGCCACCACCCTGCCAAGCGCTCGCCGCGACGGCCGGCCGCCTCCGCAACCTGTCGGTCCTGCGTGTTCCCCTTCCGCTTGCGGGAGGGGTTAGGGGA
>JAJNQF010000318.1 GCA_021154945.1 Sphingomonas sp. | reverse complement strand
TTCCCTCTCCTCCCCCTCCGTCTGGCAAGAGCCAGCCACCTCCCCCTAGCGGGGGAGGATTAAACCAACAGCCACCTCCCCCTAGCGGGGGAGGATTAAACCAAACGCCTCAGACCGCTTGCCTTAGACCGCGCGCATCCAGTGCGTGCGGGCGACTGTTCCGGTCAGCACTTTCGACCCAAATGCCTTGATGATTTTGGCGGCGTCGGCACTGTTCATCAGCACGACCCGCGTGCCCCCCGACGGCAGCGTCTCGATCGCGCTGATGATTGCGCCGTGCTTCTTGCACATCGCAACGACCTGAGGCTGCTCGACGCTGACGTTCACCGCCCGCGAGATCGGCACGACAGTCTCGGCGACCTGCTTTGCGACGACCTGCTTGTCGACGGCCGGCTTGTCCGCGCCCGTGGTCACGATGCGAGCGTTCCGGTTGCGATGTAAGGATAGATCGTCATGCGGCATTCCCGGCTCGGAGCGGGAGCGCAAAGCATCTCTCAGTCGCAGCCTGCCCGTACGAAGCGCCGCGATGGATCCGTTATGCGCGCAATGCCCGGAAACGGCAATGGCCGCGCTACGCCCGCACCCGCAGCAGGGCCAGTCCGAAGCCGATGAAGATCCCGCCCGTCACCCGGTCGAACGCCCGTCGCAGCGCCGGTCGCGTCAGGTATCTGGCGAGCGTCCGGCCGCCTGCCGCATAGATGCCGTACCAGATGCTCTCGATCACCGCGAAGGTCGCCACCAGGATTGCGAACTGCGGCGCCTGTGGCGATGCGCGATCGACGAATTGCGGGAGAAAGGCCGCGGCGAACAGCAACAGCTTGGGGTTGCTGATGCCGATCACGAACCCGCCGCGGAACAGCCGGCGGGCGGAAACCGTCACCGGCAGCGCGTCCGCGCCGACGTCGATCGGAGACCCTGCCCCGCGCCATGCCTTGATGCCGAGGAACACGAGATACGCGACCCCGGCATAGCGCAGCGCGTCGAACACGCGGGGCCATGCGGCCAGCAACGCGGATACGCCCGCCGCCGATGCCGCAAGCACGAGTATCAGCGCGGTCAGGCACCCCGCCATCGCCGCGATGCTGCGGCGCGCGCCGAACGCCACGCTGCGCGTCATGACGTGCAGCATATTGGGACCCGGCGTCCCGCACAGCAGGACGATCGCGATGACGAACAGCCACCATGCGTGGAGTGTCATGTCTGCCCCCCTGCCCCTTCTTGCGGATACGGAAAAACTGGCTGCCCCCGCCGCGCGCCACCTGCTCGGAACCTTGCCAACACCGGTAGGTCACCTCGGACCTGTTCCGGGGTCCACGGTGCGGCAAACTCACACCTTAGAGAATGCGGCACCGTGGATGCCGGAACAAGCCCGGCATGACGAAGAAAGTGGCGTATTGGGATATCGCGCCGCCGCTAACCTGCGGTTCGCTACAGCCCCCCGCCTCAATCCCCCGTAAGGATCCGATCGACCAGCTGCCCGACACTCGGCACGAAACCGTTCGAATAGAACGGGTCCTTCTTGAAGTTATACGCCGCATGCCCGGCGAACATCAGGTTCTGGTCGATGTCGCCGCCGTGCGCGATGTCCTGGAGCGTTTTCTGGATGCAGAAACTGCGCGGATCGGCCAGCCGACCGGTCGAGTTGGTCTCGGTATCCGCCCAGCTCGAGAACGAGCATTGCGACAGGCAGCCCATGCAATCCGACTGGTCCTTGCGGATCATGCCCTTTTCGGTCGGGCTGACGAACACGAGCGTGTTGTCGGGCGTCTTCAGCGCGTCGGTATAGCCCTCGCCGAACCACTGGCGCGCGCGCAGCAGGTCGTTGCGCGTGACCCAGAAATTCTTGCCCTTCACGCCGACGTCGAGCTGGAAGATGTGATCGCCGGCCTCCTGGGTCGAGAACGCGATCTGGCGCTCGGACCGCGCCTCCAGCGAGCGCAGGAACGGATTGCGCACTGCCGACGAATAGAACCCGGTCGGCGAGAATTTGTGCAGCAGTACGTCGCCTTCCTCGATCTGCGTCAGCGCGTTCTTCCAACCCTCCGGGATCGGGCTCTCGCGCGTGAGCAACGGCCGCGTGCCGAACTGGAACGCGATCGTGCCGAGCTCGGGATTGTCGATCCAGTCGTTCCAGTCGCGCAGATACCAGACGCCGCCCGCCATCACGATCGGCACGTCGTCGCTGATCCCGCCCTCACGCATCACGTCGCGCAGTTCCTTGACGCGCGGATACGGGTCCTGCGGCTTCAACGGGTCCTCGGCGTTCGACAGGCCGTTGTGCCCGCCCGCGAGCCACGGATCCTCGTACACCACCGCGGCGAGCCACTCGGCCGCCTTCGAATAGGCCCGCTTCCACAGCGCGCGGAAGGCGCGGCCGGAGCTGACGATCGGCAGATAGCTGACGCCGTAGGATGCGGTGATCTCGGACAGCTTGTACGGCATGCCCGCACCGCAGGTGACGCCGGCGACCTTGCCGCGCGTGCGCTCCAGCACGCCGTGCAGGATCCGCTGCGCGCCGCCCATTTCCCACAGCACGTTGATGTTGATCGCGCCCTTGCCGTCGGCGATCTCGTACGCGCGCTCGACCTGCTGGACCGCACCCTCGATCGCGTACTGGACGAGTTCCTCGTGACGGTCGCGCCGCGTCAGCGCAGCATAGACCTGCGGAATGATCTTGCCGTCGGGATCGTAGCTGTCGGCGTTCACGGCCGAGACCGTGCCGATGCCCCCGGCCGCAGCCCACGCGCCGGCCGAGGCGTGGTTGGTCGCAGCGACGCCCTTGCCGCCCTCAACCAGAGGCCAGACTTCCCGACCGTTATAGACGATAGGCTTCAGGCCCTTGAACACGACGTCACCTCTCCCGGAAAATACGGCCCCCTATATCGCAAGGACGCAGCGCGCGAGCAATATTAAGACCTAGGTTAGTATATCGCCTAGTGCACCGGGGCGGCCGAGCGCATCCTCGTACAGCGCGCGATAGCGGGCGATCATCACCGCCTCGTCGTACTCCGCCCGTGCCTTGGCCTGGTTCGCGGCACCGACCGACGCCCGCAAGGCCGGATCCGCGACCAGCGCCTGCAACGCATCGCGCAGGCGCACCTCGTTGGCGATGTCGGTGACGAACGGCAGGTTTTCGGGCGAGACCATCCGCCTGATGTCGCCGACCGGATAGCTCGCGATCGGCAGACCCGCCGCCATCGCCTCGACCACGGAGATCGGGAACTGCTCGCTCCGCGACGACACCGCCAGCATATCGAAATGGCCGATGTAGCGATACGGCCGATCGAGGAAACCGGGCAGCACGAGCTTGTCCGCCATCCCCATCGCCGCGGCAGCCTGAAGGATGTTCGCGCGCTCCGGGCCGTCGCCGACGATCACGAGGCGCACCCTGCCCGAGACGCCGCCGACCGCACGGACCAGCGCGGTGAGGTCCTTCACCTCGCGCAGGCCCGCCAGCGCGCCGATCACGACTTCCTTGGCGCTGCGCGTGAAGCCGGGGATCGCCTTGGGCTCGGGCTTCTGCGTGTAATAGGCGGTGCCGATCCCGTTGACGATCCGGTGCACGCGCTCGCGCGGCTGTTTCCAGGTCTTGAGGGCGATCCCCTCGAGCACCTCGGACGGTACCGCCAGCGCATGCGCCGCGCCCAGCGCGAGCCGCCGATAGACGTTCCGCTCGATCTTGAGCCCGCCCGCCTCGTCGGCGTTGAATCCGTCCTCGTGATGGACGAGCGGCGGCGCTCCCTTGCTGAACGCGCGCCGCGCCATCGCCCCGTCGATCGCGCCCCAGTTGTAGGTCAGCACCAGATCGAACCGTCGCATATACTGCGCGATCGCCTCGTAGCGCTTGACCGAAGGCTTGCCCGTCAGCGGCGGGGGATTCTGGGCGATCTCGTAACGGATACCCTGAGCGATCGAATCCCGCGCGCTCAGGGCATCGGGCACCCCCGACACGATGGTGTGCTTCGCCCGATCCCCGAAGGCGTTCATCAACCGAACCGCCCGCGCCTCCTTGCCGCCAAGGTCGAACGTGGAATGGAGGTGCAGGATGTTCACGGGAGCGGCCATCGGCGTGCGATGCCGATTTCCGATGGCGGTTTCAAGAGAGCGCTGCGTCGCGCACTGCCGATGTCGTCCTCCCGCGGAACGCCCGCATGGAAGAACGACATCGACAAGCCTGAGTCGCCGCCCTTGGGTCGACTACCAGCTAAGCCCCGCCCGCGCGTAGAGATAGCGACCGTTGAACCCGAATGGCGAGTAATACGGGAAGCCGATCACACCGGTCACGTTGTTGGCGACGACCGTCGCATCCGGGTACACGTCGAACAGGTTGCTGACGCCCAACCCGAGTTGCGCGCCCTTGGTTGCCTGATAGCGAAGCTCCACATCGGTGATGAGATGCTTGCCGCTGTGCACGTCGGCGGCTTCGGTGGTGCCGGGCTGGTTGACGTCGCCGTAATAGGTGACGCGGGCGAGTGCCCCCAGTCGATCGAGCGACCAGTCGATCGATCCCGTTACCTTCTCGCCGGGGGTACCGTCTTCGAGCGTCAGGATACGGCTGCGCGCGAAGAGCACCGGCGCGGGGTTGAGCGTCGACGTCGAGGTCGGCACGCGCGTCACGTCGCTGTCGTTGATGTTGCCCGCGATCGTGAAGTCGAACGTCCCGGCCGCGTCGGTCGG
>JAJNQF010000311.1 GCA_021154945.1 Sphingomonas sp. | reverse complement strand
CTTGTAGAACTCGTCTTCCTCGTCGACGCGCTTGACCTCGACGTTGGTCGGGATGCTGACGACGTTGATCTTGTAGATGTCGTAGAACTCGGCCGCCTCAGTCGCCGCGGTGCCGGTCATGCCGCCGATCTTGGGGTACATGCGGAAATAGTTCTGGAACGTGATCGAGGCCATCGTCTGGTTCTCGGGCTCGATCTGGACGCCTTCCTTGGCCTCGACTGCCTGGTGAAGGCCGTCCGACCAGCGCCGGCCGTCCATCATGCGACCGGTGAACTCGTCGATGATGATGACCTTGCCGTCCTTGACGATGTAGTCGATGTCCGACTTGAACATCACGATCGCGCGCAGCGCCTGGTTGAGGTGATGCACGACCTGCGTGTTCTCAAAGTCGTACAGGTTCTGCCCCTCGAGCAGTCCCGCTGCCTCAAGCATCCGCTCGACCTTCTCGGTGCCGTCCTCGGTGAGGATGATCGTCTTCTGCTTCTCGTCCTTGTCGTAGTCGCCGGGGACGAGCTGCTTCACGACCGCATCGACCTGGATATACAGCTCGGACTTGTCGTCGGTCGGACCGGAGATGATCAGCGGCGTGCGCGCCTCGTCGATCAGTACCGAATCGACCTCGTCGACCACCGCGAAGTTGAACGGCCGCTGCGTCATCGCACTGCGCTCGTACTTCATGTTGTCGCGGAGATAGTCGAAGCCGAACTCGTTGTTGGTGCCGTAAGTGATGTCGGCGGCATAGGCGGCGCGGCGTTCCTCGTCGGACAGGTTCGGGATGATGACGCCGATCGTCATGCCGAGGAAGGTGTAGACCTGCCCCATCCACTCGGCGTCGCGGGCGGCGAGATAGTCGTTGACGGTGACGACGTGGACGCCGTCGCCCGGCAGCGCGTTGAGGTAGGTCGCGAGCGTGGCGACGAGCGTCTTGCCCTCGCCAGTCCGCATCTCGGCGATCTCGCCGCGGTGGAGCACAATGCCGCCGACCATCTGCACGTCGTAATGGCGCTGGCCGAGCACCCGGTGCGCGGCTTCGCGGACCGTCGCGAATGCCTCGGGGAGCAGGTCGTCGAGCTTTTCGCCGTTCGCGAGACGCGCGCGGAACTTGACGGTCTGCGACGAAAGCTCTTCGTCCGACATCGCCTGAAGCGACGGCTCGAACGAGGCGATCTTCGCGAGGATCGGGTTGAGCGACTTGACGTAGCGGTCGTTGGACGAACCGAACAAGGATTTGGCGAGGCCACCGAACATGGGCTGATTTCCTGAATTTATGACGCGGCTGCACGCTAAGGGCACGCACGCGGGGAGAGATAGGGCGGCCCGTAAGCCGAGAGGTCAGACGCCCGACGCTATTCGCGCCGGCGGTCCGCCCAGATCGGAGCCTTGCTCAAGGCGATGACTCGCAACGCCGCGGAGACGGAAACGTCTTCCAACGACGCCAGAACGGCGGCCGGCCGTATCGCAACCTTGACCGGCGCTGCCGCCACCGACTGCGAGCAAACGCTACCCTGCGCGACAGCCTGTGCCGACTGGCCACGCACGCCCGGCACCGCGCCGGTCAGCGCGGACAGGAGGGCGGAAAGGAGCAGCAGCAGGTTCATGCAGCACCGGCTGTATGCGAGCCGGCGCGATAAATCTACCGTTCGTCTCGTGGCAGCGCCCATCGAACGCGGCGAAGCTCGAAGCGCGACGCGATCGCTGCGCCACGTGCATCGCGCGCCGGCCGGAAACGACCGTGCCGGACCGCCGCGCGGCATGTCCCGCGATCGAGCCTCCTGATACCGCTTCCGGCGAGGATCTCGCAGGCCTCGACGCGTCCATCGACGCCGACGAGTAGCGCGACCCGGACCGCACCCTCCTGCTCGGCGCGGATTGCTGCCGGGGGATAGTCATCGGGACCGAACCATTCCGCATAGCTGCCGATCGGGCGCGCCGGGGTGACCCCAACGGGAAGATCACGAGGGAGAATCGTCGGGTACGGGGACCGCCAGGAGCGATAACCGTCCTTGGCGATGAGCAGGATGCAGGCGGCCAAGGCAAGGCTGCAAGCGGCGATCAGCGCGAGGACGGCGACCATCACCGTCCGGCTGCTGCCATCGAACCGGGCATCCAAGCGGCTGGAATAGGGTTCGCTTGCGTTCGCGTCCGTCATCGTCGAGCCCCCTCGCGCCATCTTGGACACCGACGGACCGTCGATGGTCAAGCGCGATCGGCGATCTTGCCGCCCGGATTGCAGCGACTATGAAGGCGGGATGCAGACCTCGCCGCTCGCCTTGCCCTTCCCCGCCGCCCCTCCGATCGACGGAGTCGCGCTCCATGTCGCGCGCGCGGCGTACAAGAATTGGGACCGGTGCGACCTGACGTTCGTGACGCTGGAGCCGGGGACCGTGGTCGCCGGTGTGCTGACGCAGAGTAAATGTCCTTCGCCTGAGGTGGAATGGTGCCGTGCGGCGCTGACGCTGGGTCAGGCGCGGGCGTTGGTGGTGAATGCGGGCAATTCGAATGCGTTTACAGGGTCCCGCGGACGCGCGGCGGTCGAGGCGATCGCGGCGAGGACGGCGGCGCATCTCGGATGCCAGCCTTCGGACGTGTTCGTCGCGTCGACCGGGGTGATCGGGGTTCCGCTGCCGATCGACAAGGCCGAAGCGGGCCTCGATGCCGCCTTCGCCGCCGCACCGTGCGGTTGGGAGGACGCCGCCGCGACGATCATGACGACCGACACCTTCACCAAGGGCGCGGTGACGACGGCGGTGATCGGCGATCGCACCGTGACGCTGGTGGGGATCATCAAGGGTTCGGGGATGATCGCGCCGGACATGGCGACGATGCTCGGGTTCATCTTCACCGATGCCGCGGTCGAGCCCGAGTTCCTGCAGGCCGCGCTGTCGAAGGCGAACGCGCCGAGCTTCTCGTGCATCACCGTCGACAGCGATACCTCGACCAGCGACACGGTGCTGGCGTTCGCGACCGGCAAGGCGGGCAACGCGACGCTTGCGGACGACGACAGTGTAGGCGCGGATGCGTTTCGCGCGGCACTATCGGATCTGTGCCACCAGCTCGCGATGCTCGTCGTTCGCGACGGCGAAGGCGCGCAGAAGTTGATCGAAGTCCAGGTGACCGGTGCGGAGAGTGACCGCAGCGCACGCCGCATCGCGATGAGCATCGCCAACTCGCCGCTCGTGAAGACTGCAATCGCCGGCGAGGACGCAAACTGGGGGCGGGTTGTCATGGCGGTCGGCAAGGCCGGCGAACCCGCGGACCGCGATACGCTGTCGATCCGCTTTGGGAACACGCAGGTTGCCGAGGGGGGCTTGGCGCTGAGCGGATATGACGAAGCGCCGGTGGCGGCGCATCTTAAAGGTCAGGAAATCGAGATCGGCGTCGATCTGGGGCTAGGCGAAGGTCGGGCCACGGTTTGGACCTGCGACCTTACGCATGGCTATATCTCGATCAACGCGGATTATCGGAGCTGATACCCCTAACGCCGTCATCCCAGCTTTTGCCGAGATGACGGAGGGAGGGTTAGGTTACGCCAGCTCGCCCTCGAGCCAGGCCTTCAAGCGGCCCTTGGGCTCCGCGCCGACCTTGGTTGCCGCGGGTGCGCCGCCCTTGAACAGGATCATCGTCGGGATGCCGCGGACGCCGTACTTGCCCGGCGCGTCGGGGTTCTCGTCGATGTTGAGCTTGGCGATCGTCACCTTCTCGCCGAGTTCCTCCGAGATTTCCTCCAGCGAGGGCCCGATCATCTTGCACGGGCCGCACCATTCCGCCCAGAAATCGACGAGCACGGGGCCGTCGGCGTTCAGTACGTCCGCATCGAAGCTGGCATCGGTGATCTGCTTGGTCGCCATCGTGAATTCTCCTTGGTTGCACGTAATCTAGGGGTGCGGTGACGCAGGCTCAACCACCGGGACGCTAGCTTTGCTCCGCGGGCCGATAGTGCGGCTTGTTCGCGGCCAGCGTCTCGGCGCCGAGTACGATCAGGCGTGGTCCTGCCGTGTACAGCAAGGCTGCCTGGACCGAGCGGCCCGGGAAGATCACGGCTAAGGCTTCGGCATAGGCGGACATCTGTTTCAGATGATAGTTGGGCACGTCGTCGAGGCCGCTCGGCGCGCGGCGGCCGGTCTTGAAGTCGACGACCCGGACCCGGTCCGCCTCGATCAGCAGGCGATCGACCGTTCCCGACACGACGAGACCGTTCGCGAGAGTGGCCGCGATCGGGGCTTCGGCGAGCGTGTCCGCGCCGAACAGCTCGGTGAAGCGCGGATCGTCGAGCACGGCAACGACGCTCCGAACGATCTCGGCGCGCGCTGCGGCATCGTCGACGCCGCCGGCCTTTGCCAGCCAGCGATCCGCTGCCGTCGCGCGGTCGGTGGCAGCAACCGCCGGTAAACGCTCGAACAACGCATGGATCAGCCGGCCGCGTTCCGCAGCGATGCGCATTGCCGGCGTCGGTGGCGGATCGGACACCGCGTCGTCGCCCAGGGCCGAGGGCGACAGCGGACGAGGCGGACGGGCTTCTTGCGGTGCCGGCTCATGCGCCCAGGCCGGCAGGTGCGCGTTCTCCACCTCGCGGATCGAGGCCGCAGGTTTGGCGATTACCGCAGGCTGCGGCTCGGCCCCGGCGAAGGTCCGCGCGCCCTCGCCTACCGGCACCTGCAGAGCGGTCAGCGCACGATCGGACGCCGCGTACCAGCTGTTTTCGGGCGGCACGCCTTTCGCGCGCGGCCCGAGCGCACCGGCGATCACCAGCCGTTCCTCCGCGCGGGTCGCCGCGACGTAGAACAGCCGCCAATGCTCCTCCAGTTCGCGCTGCTCGGCCGCCGACACGACTGCATCGAGTGGCCCGCCGCGTTCGCTCGACCGCGGACGAAACACCGGGATCGGCGCAGCGCCGGGTTCGGGCGCCCATTTCAGGATCGAGCGCGGTGCCGCCGACGGGTCCGCGGTCGCATCCGCCAGGATGACGAGCGGCGCCTGCAACCCCTTTGCCCCGTGCGCGGTCATCACGCGGACCGCATCGAGGGGGGCGGATGGGTCGCGTACGATCTCGACATCGCCACGGTCGAACCAGTCGAGGAAGCGCTGCAACGACGGCGTTGTCGTGCTCTCGAACGTCAGCGCGGCGTTGAGCAGTTCCTCGATCGGGTCGCGTGCTTCGGTGCCGAGGCGGCGGATCAGCTTCCGCCGGCCGTCGAGCGGGCCGGACAACAGTTCCTCGAGGAACTGGTAGGGCGTGGCGAT
>JAJNQF010000295.1 GCA_021154945.1 Sphingomonas sp. | reverse complement strand
GCGACCGCCGCGCCGCTGATCCGCGATCGCCTGATCATCACCTTCGCATCGCTGCTGGCTGGCACGCTGATCGCGGTGCCCGTGCTGATCTGGCAGACCGGCGAGATCACCCAGACCCAGGTCCTGATCCTGATCCTGCTGTGGCTGGAGACGCTCGCACTCGACATCTACATGCCGATGATCGGGCTGGAGCTGGCGCTGTTCGCCAACGTCCTGGTGTTCGTCCGCTCGGCGCTGTGGATCCCGATCGTCGTCGGAATCGGCTTTGCGGTGCCGGCGCTGAAGACGCTCGACATGATCTTCATCGGCTGGATTCTCAGCCACCTGCTCGCGATCGGCATGCTGTTCGTCTATTTGCGACGCTGGCCGATGAAGGCGGGCTTGCGCGAAGAGAAGAAGCTGAGCGTGCTGGTCAATCGCGCGCGCCGTGCCTGGTACATCTATTTCAGCGACCTCGGCATCGTCGGCCTGGGCTATGCCGACCGCTTCATCCTGAACGCGCTGCTCGGGCTGGTCGCGACGGGTATCTACAGCTTCTATTTCTCGATCACCAACGCGCTGCAGACATTGATCTCGACCGCCGTGGTGCAGCTTGCGCTGCCGCGGATGGTGCGCGCGTTCCGCGGTGGCGATCCCGCCGAGTGGCAGGCCGAGCTGCGCCGCCAGATGATCAAGACGTTGACCTTCGCCGCGGTGTTCAGCGTCGGCATCTTCCTGGCGACCGAGTTGATCTTCTACTTCGCGCCGCCGGGCCGCTTCCCGGTGTTCCGCGTGCTGCTCGCGATCATGCTGCTAGCGGCGACGATCCGTTCGGGCTCGGACCTGCTCAACGTGTCGATCACCAGCATGGGACGCGACCGCATGTACGCGGTCAACAACGTCGCCGGCGTGATCGTCGCGATCGCGTTCGGCACGGGGTTCATGTATTTCTTCGGGCTGATCGGTGCGGGCCTGTCGGCGGCGGCGACCGCCAGCACGCTGTTCATCGTTCGTTTGGTGTACCTGCGCCAGGTCCTGAGCAAGATGAAGCAGTCCGATCTTTCGCCCGTTCCACACATGGCAACGGCGAACGATCCGGAAACGGGGATGCCGCAGCGATGACCGATACTCCTTCGCCATCGGCATGGCGCACCTGCGCCGATCATGTCCGCGGTGACCTGATCCGCGTTGCAAAGGTCGGCAGCCGGCGCCCGGGCGGCGCGTTTTTCATCTATGCGTGGTTGTTCCTCCCCGGCTTCCGCTTCATCCTCGCACACCGGATTCAGCGATTGCTGGCATCGATCCCGGCGATAGGCCGGATCGTGGCGCGACTATATTGGGCGCGGACCTGTCGACGATCCGGATCGGAGATCGCTGCGATCGCGAACGTCGGCCCCGGCTGTTACATGCCGCATCCCTATGCGATCGTGCTCGGCGACTGCACGGTGGGGCGCAACGTCGTGATCCTGCAATGCGTCACGATCGGCAAGCGCGGCGACGATGCGCCCCGCGGGCCGATCATCGGCGACGATGTCGAGATCGGCGCGGGCGCGACCATTCTCGGACCGATCACGATCGGCCACGGCGCCAAGATCGGTGCCAATTCGGTCGTGTTGAAGGACGTGCCGGCCGGCGCGATCGCCGCCGGAACGCCCGCGCGGATCCTGGGCGCGGCCAGCCCTTCGAGCGTCGGCGCGCAATGACCCCGCTCGCGGCGTCAGACCGCCCGGCGCTGCGCGTCTTCTATATCGGTGCCGGCGATCCCGTCGCGCCGCGATCGGGGATGGACGTCGTCGCGCGCGCGCATATCGGCGAGCTGGCGGCGTCGTCCGCGATCGCGCTGACCGGCGTGTTCGCGACGTTGCCGGCCGATACCGCGTCTCCTGCGTTCGGTGGTGTCACCGGCTATCGTGCGGATACCAGGACGCCGTCCAAGGCCCGCAAGCTGGCGCACCTGCTGTCGGGCAAGCTGCTGATGAGCATCGGCTTCGTCTCGACACCAGCGCGACGGGCGATCCGCGCGGGGTTGGCGGCGGGACCCGACCTGATCGTGGTCGATCACATCCAGGCGCTGGCGAACGTGTCGATGTGGCGGCTGGTGCTCGGACGGACGCCGTTCGTGTTCATCGCGCACAACGTCACGCCGGACACACTGGTCGACGGTGCGCGGTTGCGGAAATCGCGCCTGTCGGCGCTGTTCCTGCGTATCGAGGCGGTCCAGGCCTGGCTGATCGAGGCATTGCTGTTGCGCCGTGCGGCGCGGACCGTGTTCATCTCCGACAGCGATGCGCGCCACTACCGAGGACTGACGGGGGCGAAGGGCGTCGCGCTGTGCCCGGTGATCGAACGGAGCGCTCAGACTTCGGACCCAAAGGCGATCGCGCCGCCCTCCGACGGCGTCGATCAACGCCGGGTGCTGTTCATCGGCAGCCCCGGCTTCCCGCCCAATCGCGCCGCGATCGACTGGATCACGCGCGCGCTCGCGCCTGCGCTGCTGGCGCTGGACGCACCGGCGATCGTGACGTTCATCGGCAAGGGTACGCGCGAGCATATCGGCCCGCCCGCCGCGAACGTCGAAACGCTGGGCTTCGTCGCCGACGACGAGATGGAGCGGCTGCTCGGCACCTGCCTGTGCATGCTGAGCCCGGTCGTCCATGGCAGCGGATTGAAGATCAAGATGCTCGAGGCGTTCGCCGCGGGTGCGCCGGTGATGGCAACACCATTGTCGCTGCAAGGTTTCGAGTTCATGGGCGTGGAAGCGCTGCTCGACCTCGACCGGCCCGAAGCCGCCGCTCGCCATATCCTCGCCCTCGCGCAGGATCCCGCGGCGGTCGAGGCGGCGCGGACACAAGTGCGTGAGCGCTGGGCCGCGCATAGCCGACGGCGCGAGGGCGCGCTGGTCGACACGCTGATCGATGCACGCGCGGCACGGACCCGATGATGGCCCCGATGATGGCGGCGACGACGAACCCTGGCGACGAACGAGGAGCGGGCATCGTGAGCGATACGCAGACGCACGCAGGACCGACCGGTTCACAGGCTGCCAAGGTCAAGGTGCTCGATCCCAACCTGTCGATCTATCTCGACCTGTTGCGACTGGTCGCGGCGTTCGAGGTGGTGCTGGGCCATGCGCGGCATTTCGTGATGCCGGGGCTGCCCGGATTCATCTCCGGCCATACGGGCGAGGCGGTCGCGGTGTTCTTCGTGCTGTCGGGGTTCGTCATCGCCTTCGTCGCGGAAGAGAAGGAGCACAGCCTTCGCGCCTATGCGACCGCGCGCCTCTCCCGGTTATATTCGGTGTGCCTGATCGCGCTGCTGGTCGGCTTCGCGTGCGACATGATCACCAACCGCTTCGGCGTGGTACCGTTGAGCACCCATGGCTTCTACGATCCCGCCTATCTCGCCAATCTGCCGTTCGCGCTGACCTTCACCAACGAACTTTGGTTCAGCCACCGCGTGTTCGGCAGCAACGAGCCTTATTGGTCGCTCGGATTCGAGGCGGCCTATTACGTCATCTTCGCGGCGTTCTTCTATCTTGGCCGCGTGCGCGGCGCGCTGATCGGCGTCCTGCTGATGATCGCCTTCGGGCCCAAGGTGGTCGCGTACATGCCGATCTGGCTGTTCGGCCTGCTCGCCTATCGTCACATCCGAGCGGGCCGGGTGACGATGTCGAAATGGCTGGCGTTGGCCGCCTTCGTCGCGACGATCCCGGGCTATTTCCTGGTCAAGCGGACGATGGAGCATTGGGCTTGGCCGATGTACGAGCCAGCCAGCGTGGCGCAACTGGCCAAGAGCTTCGTCTATTTCGCGCTGGTCGGCGTGGTCATCACCATCAACATCGTCGCGTTCCGCCGCGCCGCGGAAGGCCGCACCGTGTTCCCGGCGGGGTTCGCCCGTGCGATCCGCTGGTTGGCGGGCGCGAGCTTCACGCTCTACCTCATCCACCAGCCGTTCCTGATCATGCTGACCTCGCTGTTCCCCGGCCTGCGCACCCACCTGCTCGGCGGGTCCGTCGCGATCGGCGGCGCGGTCGCGCTGGCTCTGCTGATCGCCGAGGTGTCGGAGCGCCGCAAACGCGTGTTCCAGCGGATCGTCGGCAGCCTGCTTGGAGCTACGCCCCGCAGCGGGCAACCGAAGTCGGTCGGATAGCGGCAACTAATATTAGTTAGCAATCTGGTAACGATGAAATAATAGGATTTCGTCAATCCATGCCCCCTAGATCGGCCGATGGGTCAGGGGTCTGCCCCATTTAGGGAACGCATGGTGGCAACTGCTCATAATTTAGTTTCGTTTGCCGATACGGTCGAGCGCCGCGGCGAAACGCGCGTGTCGCTGGCGCGCACGGGCACGTTGCGCCTTGCCGACGAGTTGCCCTCGCGTGAAATTCGCATCGCCGATCTCAATCGCGACGGTTGTCGGATCGAGTCGCTCCTGCCGCTGGCGATCGACCAGGCGGTGACGATCGGCATTCCCGGCGTCGGCCAGAACAGCGCGCGGATCACGTGGGTCGGCCGGTCGGATTATGGCTGCCAATTCGACGTCGCGCTGCCCGCGGGAAGCGTGACCGCGGCGATGACCGACAACGTCCATGACCTCGGCCAGACACATGCCGCGTTCCGCGCGCCGGCTACGTTCAAATGGGCACCGCGCGGTCGACTGATGCTGCTCGGAGCTCTGAGCCTCGCCGGCTGGACGGCGATCACGATCGTCGCTGCACGCCTGCTGGCCTGATCCCCGGATCGAGGGTGCGCCCGGCCAGCAGACTCGCCGGACGCACCGTCGACCAGAGCGTTACATCATTCGATAGCGGATCGCCGTGCCTTTACCCGCCAGCGATACCACCACCGGCCGCGATCCGATCGGGATCGTCGTGTCGCGTGGCCCATCGGGCGCGCAGACCGTGCGATAGGGTACGGGTGCGCCGCCAAGCACCAGTTGCGCCTTCTGCGAAGAGCGGTCGGTCCAGGCGATCAGCTTGCGCGACTGGCCGTCGTCCATCCGGACCACGGTAAGCCCGGGTTGCGGCTGATCGACCCGCCAGCTCTTGGCGCGCGCGATCAGGTGCGTGACGTCGCGGACCATGCAGGCGGCGGGCTTGGGCTTATAATCATAGGTGAAGAGCCCGAAATTGTCCTCGATGTCGTCGGGGCGCTGACCCTGGTCCTTCAACTGATAGATCCAGACGCCGCGCATCCAGGGTGTCGCCGCGGACCAGAGCAGGAACTGCGCGATGTTGTCGCCCGAATCGTTGCGCGCGATGTCGCAAGATCCGCCACGGGTCGTCGGCCAGCCGATCTCGGTGACGTAGATGGGCATCGCCCGCCCACCGCGGGTCGGCATCGCGCCATGCAACGCCTGCATCTTGTCGATCGCCTCGTCCGCCGTGCGGTTTTCGGGGCGTTCGCAATGATTGTAGTAATGCACCGACAGGCCGTCGGCACCCCGCAAGCCGCCACCGCCCGCGACCGAGCGAACCCATTGCCAGCCATCGTCGGTGCCCGCCGCCCCGGCGAGGATCGTGGCGCCAGGCTGGGTCGCGCGGATCGCCGCAGTGGCCTGCGCCGCCAGTCGGGCATAGGCGTCGCCACCGCGAGGGTCGCCGGGTCCGGCGCGTCCGATGAGCTTGCCCATCGCCGGGGCGGCGTTGAGGTTCCACTCGTTCCAGATTTCGTAGATCGGGCGCCGCGCGGCCGTCTGCTGTGCGGCATCGCGGGCGAATCCGGCAAAGGCGGCACGGCCGGCATCGGTCACGGGAACGCCGTCGCCGCCGATCGCGGGATTGGGATGGTCGAGGATGAACAGCGGGCGCGCGCGCGTCGCGGCGAGGAAGGCGGCCTGACCGGGACGCATGGTGCCCGGGGCGTTCATCCCCGCCCCCTTGAAGCCCGCCCAGGTCAGATCGTCGCGGAACGACGATGCGCCGACGGTCTCCATCGCCTGCGCGGTGCGCGCGGGATCATAGCCATAGTCGCCGCCGATACCGAAATGCACGCCGACCCCGACGATCAGCGGGACCGGTCGAGGGCTCAATGGCCCGTCGGGCAGCACCTTGAGCTGACCGGGCGTCGCCGCCATGGGCGCCATCGAGGCGAGCGCGATTGCGCCCCCGACCAGGCCGGAAACCGCGACCACGGTTCGGGCAAGGATTTTCCAGGATGGGCGCGGCGACGTCAGGGATCGGATGGACGGCATAGATTTCTCCTCGACCCCCGGATTTTGCGCTTAGCTCGCCCGGAATACGGGCTCAATAGGCGTTGCTGTGGACCAGCACGTTCATCGTCCGGAACAGGATCGTCACGTCGCGCATAAGGCTCCAGTCGTGGAGATATTCGAGATCGGCCTGAAGCCGGTTCTTGAGATCGACGTCGCGGTGCGTCGCGCCACGAAAGCCACGAACCTGCGCCAGGCCGGTAATGCCGGGCTTCAGCGCGTGGCGATGCCAGTATTCGCGATCGATTTCCCAGAACAGCTGGTTCCCTGCGAGCGATCCCAGCGCATGCGGGCGCGGGCCGACCAGGCTCATGTCGCCGAGCAGCACGTTGATGAACTGGGGGATCTCGTCGAGGCTGGTCTTGCGGATGAACGCACCGACGCGGGTGATCCGCTTGTCGTCGCGCTGGGTCGAGGTGGATCCGCGTGAATCCGAATTCTCGACTCGCATCGAGCGAAATTTCAGGATGTGGAAGATGCGGTTGCCGCGCCCGATCCGCTCCTGGCGGAACAGCACGGGACCAGGCGAATCGAGCTTGACCGCGAGCGCGATCAGGATGAGCGCGGGCGAGATCGCGATCAGCACGACCAGCGTCACGATGATATCGAGCGCACGCTTCTTGGCCATGTCGGTATAGCTCAGCGGCCCACGCGCCACGAGCAGCGTCTGCCGGCCCTTGAAGTTCTGGAGCCCGAGCACACCGAGCTTGCCGAAGCCGGGCGACAGAATTTCGCCGTCGACATTGGCGCCACGCAGCAGCAGCGACCAGTCAAGCTGGCGATCCGCCGGGCATTGGACGACGACGCGCTCGTACTTGCTGACCATCTGGCCGAAACGGTTGAGCATGTGCGGGTTGCCCATGTCGGGCTCGATCCCGGCCTCTGCCGCGAAGATCGTGTCGCAGACCTGACGCTCGTTCCATTCGGCACGCGGGACATCGTCGACGATCAGCAATTCTGCCACCAACTTGGGCGCTGCCGTACGACGCACGACGATCACGATGGCCATCCTGAACCCGGCCATCAGGATCATCGTGCCGCCGAAACCGATCGCGAACGCGACCCGGGAAATCTCGTTGCCGGCCTGAACGAAGAAGATCAGCGTCAACAGCGCGAAGCCGGTGATCGCCAACGGCACGATCGCACGCAGGATCGATTCCGACCCGCTGGTGATCGCCGGCCGCGAATACGCCTTATTGTTGAAGGCGATCAGGAGGTAGATTGGCAGGACCGGATAGGCGAGATCGATCCCGCTCAACGACAGCCAATTGTCGCCGCGGACGAAACTGCCGATCGCGAAGCCGATCGAGATCGCCAGCAGATCCGTGAAGATCAGCAGGCAATACAGCCGCAATCGCAAATTGCGTCGGTGGAGTGCACCGGCCAACGAAATCTCGCCGACATGCTCCATGGCTACTTCCATCGCGTGACTAAATCCCTAGAAAATCGGCCACTGGTCAACCGACCGGTTTTCGCTGCGACGCAACAATGATAGCGGTTGGCCCGTTGTGGATCAATCGCTCGTTATAGCCGGACTGGACCTCATGAAAGCTGAACGAGGTCACCGAATCAGCCTAAGCGACGCACCATGACGCCGCGCGGCCAACCGGCAACCAGATGGCGTCGCGCCGTGCTTATCGACGGACAGAATTGGAAAATATAGACGATGATTGGGGTTAACGGTCGCTTCCTGGGTCGCTCGGTCACTGGCGTCGAACGATTTGCCCGCATGCTGCTGAACGAGGTGCATGACCGCATCGCACAGGGCGCAGAGCCGCCGCGCTGGACGATATTGCTCCCGCCGGGCGTTGCCGCTCCCGCTGAATGGCCCCATTTTTCAGCCCGGACGATTGGTAAAGGTGGCGGCCATGCTTGGGAGCAATTCCACCTGCCCCGAGCGGCGCGCGGCTCGACGTTATTGAACCTCTGCAATTCCGGACCGGTCCTGCCGCGGCGATCGCTGACCGTCGTCCACGACGCGCTCGTCTACGACCTTCCCGGCAACTTTTCGCGGCCGTATCGGACCATGCACCGCACCCTGGGGCGCCTCATCGCGCGTCGCTCGCGGATCGCGACCGTGTCCGGCTTTTCGCGCGATCGGCTCGCCGCGGTGCTCGGCCTCGACCCCACGACGATCCCGGTCATCCCCAATGCAGCGGACCATGTCGATGCGATCGTGCCGGACACGGCGATCGTCGACCAGCTCGGTCTGACGCCGGGCCGCTTCATGCTGTTCGTCGGGTCGTTCGCGCCGAACAAGAACCTGCCCCGCGCGCTGGAGGCGTTCGCGCGAGTCGCGCAACCCGACGACCGACTGGTGCTGGTCGGCGCGGCGGTCAAATCCTTCGCGCAGAACGGCATGGATACGGTACCGCCCGGCGTGATCCTGCCCGGCCGGATCAGCGACGCCGCGCTGATGGGGCTGTATCGCGGTGCGCGTGCGCTCGTCTTCCCCAGCCTGTACGAAGGGTTCGGGATTCCCCCGCTGGAGATGATGCGCTTCGGTCGGCCGGTGCTGGCGGGCGACATCCCGCCGGTGCGCGAAGTGTGCGGCGACGCGGCGCTGTACGTCGATCCGATGTCGGTCGATTCGATCGCCGCGGGGATGGAGCGGATGCTGCGCGACGACACGCTGGTCGAAACCCTCGCCGCACGGACCGTCTCACGCGCGAACGCCTATACCTGGGCGGCAAGTGCGGACGATCTGATCGCGGCGCTCGCGACGGTCTGAAACCGTACCGACCGGCCGGTCGGTACGGCGCGTCCTGTCAGCTGGCCGTGTTGCCGGTATCGCCGGAATAGAGCGCAATATAGCGGCCGGCGACCGCACCTTCGGAGAATTGCTCGAGCAAGGCCGGGTCGGCGGACCGCCGTGCGCGCCATGCGACCGGATCGGCCAGCGCACGACGGATCTGCGTGGCCAGCGCCTCCGGATCGTCCTTGGCGTACATCTCGGCGAGCGGCGCCATCGGGCCGATCTCGGGCGTGCCGCCGGCGTCCGAATAGAGCGTCGGCGTACCGCGCGCGAGGCTCTCGATCATCGTGCGCGGCAGCGGTTCGGGCCAGGTCGAACCGATGATCAGCACGTCGATGCTATCGTAGAAGGCGTCGGCCTTGACGAACCCCATCCAGTCGATCCGCGGATCGGGATAGCGTGCCTTGAGCCCCTCGATATAGTCGGTCTGGCCGCCGCCCGCGATCCGCAGCCGCCAGTCGCCCTCGACGCCGGTGATCGCGGTCAGCACGACCTCGATGCCCTTTTCGGGTTCGACCCGGCCGATCACGCCGAACACCAGTCCGGGCGCATCCTCGCGTCCCGGCCGTTCCGGGCTCGACACCACCGAGGTGACGTCGGCGATGTTGAAGATCACCCGGCTCGGCGTATCGCGGAAAAAGCCGTGCCGCTCGTGCGTGTCGATCACATAGCGGCTGTTCGAGGCGACCGCGTCGACCAGCGGCGTGTTGTGCTTCTTGCGGTCGGTGAGCAGACGGCAATCGCCGCACCGCTCGACGCAATCCTTGCGGTCGCGGTACAGCGCCGCGCGCGCGCACATCAGGCTGTAGTCGCGCAATGTGTGGACGATCCGGATGTCGTTCGCGCGCGCCCAGTGCCAGATCTCGGTCGAGAAGCCCTGCAGGTTGTTGGTGTGCAGGACATCGGGCTTGATCCGCTTGGCGAGTGCGATCAGGTCGCGCGTCGCCCGCCGATTGCGCCGGTCGCGCAGATGCCACAGCAGCCGCGCGGGCTTTGACGGGCGATGGTCGGGGCGGAACGGCCAATAGATATTGCGCAACGGCAAGCGGTGGACCGTTACCAGCCCGTCCTGCTCCTCGAGGGTCGCGTCGCCGTCGTGCAGCGAGGCGACATGAACGTCGTGTCCCCGTGCCGCCACGGCCCGCCCGAGCAGCGCGACCGAACGCTCCGCTCCGCCCACGGAGGACGGGGGATACAACGTATTTACGATCAGAATGCGCATGCTACCCTTCGGATCGTTCCATGCGGCCATGCCGTCATGCATACAGCCATGATGCCGCTGATTGAAATTGCCCGCGGACTGTTGCCGTCCCGGTCGATCGTTGCCGAATTCGAACCATGATCCACCGAAAATGCCACGTCATCGATGTTCACTTCGCACGTGCGGTATCGCGTCGCCACCACTTCCTGCAACCACGAAGTGCCTCGACGCGGCGAAAAACGGCCAACGCTTGCTCGATTCTTACAAAAAACGGTACAAGTTCATCGGCATGGCCTTGCGGGGCTTTGCGATTGCCGCAATGCATCAAAAACATCTCCACCGCCTGGGAATGCTGGCGAGCAACAAGGGTATCGTCCGTTCATGACAACCGAGGGCAATGGCGGGGCAGCCGGTTTTCGGGCCGCGATCCGGCGAGATCTGGCGCTGTTCGCGCATCATGAATCGACCCCCCTCACCCCGGCGTTCGCGGTGCGGATGGTGCTGTTGACGCAAGGGTTCCAGTTCGTGCTGGCGCGACGGATCCAGGATGCGCTGGCGCGTATTCCGGTCGTCGGTCGGCCGTTGCGGCGCATCTGGTGGTGGTGGACCTGTCGCAAATTCGGGTCAGAGATCGCAATCGGCTGTACCGTGGCAGCGGGGCTCTATATCCCCCATCCGTACGGAATCGTCGTGGGCGTCTGCACGATCGAAGAGAATGTCGTTATTTTGCAGAATGTAACGATCGGCTCTAGACATTCGCACAGTCCAGGGCATGCCCGAATAGGACGCGGAGCCTATCTGTCGGCAGGCGCCGCGATCATCGGAGCGGTCACAATCGGAGAGGGAGCCATGGTCGGCGCCAATGCAGTCGTGTTGCGCGACGTGCCCGACGGCGCGGTCGCGGTGGGCGTGCCGGCCCGGATCGTCGGCGCGTCATGACCCGTCACATCGTTGCGCCGCGGACCCGCGAAGGGGGGACGCGATGCGCATTCTGAGCATCTCCGCATTCTATCCGCCCTACGTGATCGGCGGCGCGGAGCTGTGCGCTCACAGCCTGACCTATTGGTTCGCGGCCAATGGTCACGAAGCCGCGGTGCTGACTGCGGCGCCGATGGTCGAGCATGAAAGCTGGGCCACGCCGCAGGACGGCTACACGCTGTACCGCGTCAACACGCCGCACATCTATCCGGTGTTCAGGGCCAGCCAGGCGCCTGGCTGGAAGAAGCCGATCTGGCATGCCCAGGATCATTACGACCCGCGCAACGAGGCGATGTTCGAGAAGGTCATCGACGACTTCAAGCCGGATTTCATCCACATCCACTGGATTTCGGGCCTCGGCTATAATGGCCTGAAGGTCATCGGCCGCCACGACATTCCGACTGCGATCACGTTGCACGATCTCGCTTATGCCTGCCTGCGGACGACGATGTTCCGCGGCAGCGACGAATGCGTCGAGCAATGCACCAATTGTCGCCTGAGTTCGAAGGTGAAGATGGGCTTCCTGCGCGAGATCCCGCGGCTGGGCTTCATCTCGCCGTCGCAATCCAACCTCGACACGATCTCTTCGCTGCTGCCGATCGAGGACTATCCGCGCTTCCACATCCTCAATCCGAACCGCTATCCTGCACCGCGCGTGACGCACGCGCCGGCCGACAAGGTCAGGCTGTTGTTCGTCGGGCGGCTGGAAAAGACCAAGGGAATCAATTTTCTCCTCGAACTGCTCGACCAGCTGTCGGCCACCTACGACTTCCATCTCACTGTGCTCGGCAAGGGGCCGGAGGATCACGCGTTGCGCGCGACCTATGGCGAGCGTCCATGGCTGACGATGCAGGGCCATGTCCCGCAACAGATCGTCGCCGACATCATGGCCGAAAGCGACCTGCTGGTCGTGCCGTCGCTGTGGGCGGAAAACTCGCCGGGCGTCGTGTTCCAGGCCTTGGTCAACGCGCTGCCGGTCATGGGCAGCGACAAAGGTGGCCTGCCCGAACTGATCGAGCCCGGCGTCAACGGCATGCTGGTGCCCCCCGGCGACGCGGAGCAATGGCGCGCGGCGATCGTCGATGTGCTCGACCGCCCCGAACAGCTGCTCGTTCTGCGCGAGCAGGCGGCGAAGCAGACCGAGCGCTATGACTATGACGGGCTGGCCAAGCAGATGATCGGCGCCTTCGAACAGATCGCAGCGAGCAAGCGCTAGCGTCGATCGAGTTGCGGGGGCCGCTCGGACTCGGGGTTCCTCATAGCAGGCGGGCGTTGACTCCCAGGCGGCTGACGTTGGGGACGTCGATGACGACGGGCATCTCGCCGACCGTGACGCTGCGATCGGCAGTGGCCGCGCCCGATGCCTGGCAGAGCGTGCGGCTGGAATACGCGGCCGTGCCGCCGACCGTGACCCGCCCCTGACGGCCCGACACAGCACTCCACGCGACGATCGCCAGACCGCGGGGCGTCGTGACCCTGATCACCGTCAGGCCGCCGTCAACGGTCTGCACCGCCATCGCCTTGGCCTCGGCGATGAGCGCGCTGGCGTCGGCGAACGCGCATTGCGCGGCCTTGGCGGCATAATTGGCGTCGTAGAGCCCGAAATTATGCTGGATGTTGGTGGGGTCGGAGCCCGAATCCTTGGTTTCGTAATACCAGCTGCCCGCCACCCAGGGCAGCGCGGCGGTGTGCAGCAGGAATTGCGGGACGTTGGTCGCCACCTTCGCGTTGTTCACCGAACAGGACGCGGTGCCCGAGGGCCAGCCCCATTCGGTCACGTAGACCGGCAGGTCGCGCCCGCCATTCGCGCTGGCGACCTTGGCATGAAGCGTACCCAGGCGGCCGATCGCCTCGGTCGCGGTGCGGTTCGAGGTGCTGGCGCAGTGATTGTAGATATGCGCCGACACGCCATCGGCCTGCGCGGCACCACCGCGCGCCAGTACGTCGAGCGTCCACTGCCAGCCCGGATCGTCCCCGGCCGCGCCGACCAATACCTTGGCACCAGGCGCCACCTGCTTGATCGCGCTGGTCGTACGCGCGGCGAGCGGCGCGTAATATAGCGAGGCGCGATAGTCCGAGGCATCGCCGGGACCGACCAGCACCGGCTTGTCGCGAACCGCATTGCGGTTCCACTCGTTCCAGATCTCGTACAGCGCGTCGCGACCGCCCGTCGCCGCCACCGCATGCTGCGCATAGATCGCGAACGCAGCCTGCCCGACATCCCCGACCGGCGGCGAGGCACCGGGTATCCACGGATTGCCGTTGTTGAGGATATAAAGCGGGCGGGCGCTGCTCTTGCCGAGGAACGTCACCAGCGGCGTCGGCAGATGGGCACCATCGACGTCCCAGTCGGGTGCCAGCGCGTTCCAGAAAAGATCCTCGCGAAACGCGCGTATGCCCGAATCGGCGAAGCGTTGCGCGACGCTGTCGGGATCGTAGCCAGCCAAGGCCGCATAGGAGAAATGGGTCGCCGCACCGACGATATAGGGCGTGGTCCGGACCGGAAGATCGGCACCTGCAAAGACGATCGCGGTCGCCCCTGAATCGACCGGCAGCGCGCTGGCATCGCCCGCGCCCGGAGTCGGAGTCGCAGTCGGCGCAGGAGTCGGCGCAGGAGTCGGGGCAGCTACGGGAACGGTCACGACCGCTTCGGTAGACGGATCGGAGCCACCGCCACACGACGCCAGCAACACACTCAGCAGCGGCACAAAACGGCGAGCCATATCTTTCCCTCTTTGATGGCTACGCGCTAATTCCCAAGATTTTAGATGCGGTTAATAGTCCGGACAGAATTAAACGTTTATGCGGCGGTGCAGCGTGACCTCAAAGGATGGTCACGACCGCATCGACCCGGGCGTCTTGACGTCGTGAATATGAGAAGGCACGCAGACTCCATGTTCGGTCGCCCCCCTGCTCGTCGGTCCATGCTGCGTTGCGGCAAAGAAAATGCCAGACTCTTGGGCAATGCCACGCTGTTCGGCGTCGTCGCGCAGACGCTCGGCGTGACGGTGCTCGCGATGCCGCATCCGGCGGTCGCGCAGACCGAACGTCTGGGCGTACCGTTGATCCCGATCCCGCTGCTGGGCACCTCCGGCGTCAACCAGCCGGGGCTGAGCGTGACGCCGACGGCGGAGGTCGCGTATGACGACAACATCTTCCGTACCAGCGACGATCGCGCGGCCCCGGTCGACGACATCATCGTCACGCCCGCGCTCCGCGCCTCGTATCAGCGTCAGCTCGGGCAGAACGATCTGCGTGTCGACGGCGACCTCGGGTATAGTTTCTATACGCAGAACACCGATCGCAGCCGGGTGCGCGCCGATATCAGGGGCAGCGGGACGATCCGGATCGCCGGCATCTGCCAGATCCAGCCCGACCTGCGCTTGACCCGCCAGCAGGCCGACTACGGCGATATCAACGGCCCGATCGACAATTTCCAGACCTTCTCGACCTTGGCGGTGAAGGCCAGCTGCCCGCGCGCGGTCGGCTTCTTTCCGCTCGCCGAACTATCGCGCCGGACGACCCGCAACGACACGCTGTTCAACTTTGCCGACCAGACGCTCGTGTCGGCGGCGGGCGGCATCGGCTATGCGCGTCCTAGCCTGGGACAGGCGGCGCTCTTCTATCGCTATTCGCGCGCCGATCGCCCGACCATCGGCGTCGTCAACCGGATCGACGAGGCCGGCGTTACGTTCAATCGCGCGGTCGTCAGCCGCGTCGAGATGTCGGTCGATCTGCATTACCTGCAGGCGAGCAGCAAGGGCGCCAATGTCCGTCCGTATCGCGGTGCGGGCTGGGATATCGACCTGGTGTTCCGCCCTATCCCGCGGATCCTGTTCAAGGGCGAGGCCGGACGACGGATCGTCAACGACTCGCTCGTGCCGGCCGGGTTCACCGTGCAGACCGATTATGCGCTCAGCACCGAATGGCGGTTTGCCGAGCGGACGCTCCTGCGCGGTGGCGCAGTTCTCGGGCGGCGCCAGTTTCGTGGCGATCCCCTTGTAATCGCAGCACCTTTTTCGAGCGACCGCTTTTCAAGCCTGACTTTGGGCCTGACCCGTGCCATGGGCGAGCGGCTCAATCTGACTCTGGACGCGCAGCGCACGTCGCGCCGCACCAATACCGGACTCAACAACTATGATGCCGACCGCGTTGCGGCAGGCGTATCGTACAGGTTCTGATCTAATGACGAGGCACATCATGACAGGTAGCTGGCACTCCGTACGCCTGGCTGGCGCATTCGCGCTGTCGGCGGTTCTGCTCGCCCAGACTGTGCACGCCCAGACCGCCGAGCCTGCTCCGGCGCAGACGGCCCCCGGTTCGACCTCGGCAGGTGCGACCTCGCCGGGTGCCACCGGGACGGCGGCGAGTTCCTACGTTCTCGGCGCGAACGACGAGATCGCAGTGACCGTCTTCGGGCAGGAAGCGATGTCGTCGAAGACGCGGATCCGTGCGGACGGCACGATCACCGCGCCGTATCTCGGCGTCGTCCAGGCGGCGGGCAAGACGACGGCGCAGCTCGGCACCGAATTGTCGCAGGCCTATGTGCGCGGTGGCTATCTCAGCAAGCCGTCGATCAACGTCGAGATCACGGCGTACAGCAGCAAGACGGCGACCGTGCTGGGTGCGGTCCCCAATTCGGGGCTGTACCCGATCGATCGCCCCTACACCGTCTCGGCGATGGTCGCGCGCGCCGGCGGACCGCGGATCGATGGTGCCAATGCGGTGATCCTGACCCCGGCCGGTGGCCAGCCACAGCGCATCTCGCTCGCCGACCTCAGCGGCGGCGCATCGCGGATGGTGCAGCCCGGCGACACGTTGTTCGTCCCGACCGCCGAGACGATCTACGTGTATGGCGAAGTGAACAAGGGCGGTGCGTTCCCGGTCCAGCCGGGCATGACGTTCCGTCAGGCACTGGCGCTCGCAGGGGGCCCGACGCTGGCTGGCTCGGTCAAGCGGATCGAAGTGCGGCGCGGCGGGCAGAAGCTCGACAAGCCCGACCTCGACATGCCGGTCCAGCCCGAAGATGTGCTGGTCATCAAGGAAAAGTGGTTCTGATCGCGATGACCTTTTTCGCCATCACTTCGATCGCTACGCCCTCGATCGCCACGCCCTTGATCGCCAACATCTCGCTCGGGGCGGCGCCGTTCAACTCGACAGCGCGGAAAGGCCACCCGTGAGTTTCTTCGCACGCCTCGGCAACTGGCTGTCGGGCCTGCTCGATCCCGAGCCGCCCCTATCCAGCCTGCCCGACCTTCGCGCGGCTCCCGGCAACGCGGCCTCCGTGCCTGCGCATCCGGGGCCGATCGCGGCGATCCCTGCTGGCCCCGCGCCCGCCGTCTCGCCATCGCGATCGCTCAGTTCGGGGCGGACGCGGATCCATAGCGCGTTCGACGCCGGCATGCCGGTCGAGAATCGCGCCGGTCTGGCCGGGCGCGCGCGCGAGCTGGACCGGCTCGTCGAGGCGGTCCTCGAACATGGCAAGCATGGCATCGTGTTCGGCGCGCGCGGCTCGGGCAAGACGTCGCTGGCACGCGTGTTCGGCGACATGGCGGACGAGGCCGGCGCGACCGTGCTCTACAATCTGGCCGGCGGCGATATTGACTTCTCCGAACTTTGCCGTCCCTATCTCGTCGAACTTCTGTCGATCCCCGGCGAAGGCATTCGGCGGGTCGACGTCCAGTCTTTGCTGACCGCGCCGTTCGACGCGCGCCAGATGGCGACCATTCTCGCGGAGAAGGTGCGTCGCCCGACGATCTTCGTGCTCGACGAGTTCGACCGGATCGAGACGCACGCGACCAAGACCGAGATGGCGGCGCTGATGAAGCTGCTGTCGGACATGCGGTCGCCGGTCCGGATCGTCGCGGTCGGCATCGCTGCCAATCTCGAGGACCTGATCGAAGGGCATCCCTCGCTGCGTCGGCATATCGTGTCGGTACCGATCGGCGGGATCGAGACCGAACAGCTGAAAGCGCTGCTGGTCCGTTGCTGTGACGCCGCGGGGCTGACGATCGACGACGATGCGGCGATGAAGATCGCCCGCTCGGCGGTCGGATCGCCGTATCACCTGCGTCTGTTCGGCGCGAACTGCGCGATCGCGGCGAGCCGCGCGGGTCGTGATCACATCGACGACACGCTGGTCCAGCAGGGTCTGCTCGATGCGTATAGCGAATGGGGTGCGCTCAGCCCGCGCGCCGCGGCGCTGGTCGTCGATCTCCAGCGCCTGCCCAAGCCGACGGCAATGGCGATCGCGGTGATCTGCCTTGCCGCGGCGATGCGGACGCGGATCGAGCGGGACGAGGTGACGCTGGTGCTCAACGAGGATGGTCATGACGACGCGACCATCGCCGCGGCGTTCGCGGCACTGAGCCCGATCCTTCATGCCAGCGCGATCGAAGGCAGCTATTACTTCGACGATACGCTGGCGCCGCAATTCTATCTGCTTGTCTATAATCGCAGGATCGACCCCGCGCGGATCAAGCCGACCGGGTTCGACGATTTGCGTAATGTCTTGGTACGAGGAGTGCGTGACCAGTGATCAGTTTCGCTGATTTGATAAGCGCGATCCGGCATCGGATCCGTCTTGTCCTGCTGGTTGGCGGGGTAGTGTTTCTCGCCATCGCCGCACTCGGCTTCACCCGCCCCCGCGCCTATACCGCGACGTCGTCGATCCTGGTCGATCTGACCGAGCGCGATCCCGTCAGCGCCAACAGCGCCAACGGCTCGGACAACAGCTCGGTACTCGAATCGGTGATCGGCACGCAGCAGGATATCATCCGCAGCGATGCCGTCCTGAGCGACGTCGTCCAACGCAGCCCGCAGTTCCAGAGCGCGGCGCTGGGCGATACCCCGACCGAGCGCAACCAGAACGGCCTCACGATGCTGCGCCGCGATCTCGCGATCAGCAGCGAGAAGGGCAGCAACGTCATCCGGCTGAGCCTGACCGCCAAGTCGCCCGAGGCGGCGGCGAAGACGCTGAACCTGATCGTCGACACGTTCCTGACCAAGCAGGTGACGCTGCGCAGCGGCAACGCGCGCGGCAACGCCAAATGGTACGACGCACGAACCCGTGACGTCCGCGATCGTCTGGAGGCCGCGCAGTCGCGATTGTCCGACTTTCAGCGCCAGCACGGCATCGTCGGCATGAACCGGATGGACGTCGAGGCCGACCGCGTCCGCAACCTGTCGACCGAACTCGTCGCGGCACAGGCCGCCGCCGCGGTCGCGCAGTCCAAATCGGGCTCGACCGCACAGCCCGAGGTCGCCCAGTCGACGATCGTCCAGGACCTTCAGCGCGAGAGCGGTCTTCAGGCCGGCAAGGTTGCCGAACTGTCCAAGACGCTCGGGCCGAACCACCCGGACATGCTCGCCGCCAATGCGCAGCTGTCGGCTCTGCGTGGGCAGCTCGCCTCTGCGCGGTCGGTCCAGGCGCAGGCGTTGACCGCCGCCAGCTCGGCCGCGGGTCGCCGGGAATCGAGCATTCGTGCCGACCTCGCCGCGCAGCAGACCCGGATGCTCGCCCTGTCCGGCGTGCAGGATCAGTTGAACGTGTTGCAGCGCGACGTCGATGCCGCGCGGGCGACGTACGACACCGTGCGTCAGCGCTATAACGAGGCGACCCTGCAATCCGAGGTGTCGCAGGCCAATGCGAGCCGACTGGATCGTGCGGTACCGCCGACCCTGCCTTCGAAGCCGAACCTGATCCTGTGGATCATCGCGGCGATCGTGATGGGGGCAGGCGCGGGGCTGGCGGCTGCGATCGGTCAGGAAATGCTGGCGCCCCGGCTGCGTACGCCGTCGGGCACCGCGAGCGCGCTCGACCTCGACGTGATCGCCGACATGACCGACATCAAAAGCGGCACCACGGGCTGGCGAGCCCCCCGCAAGGAGGCAATGGCGTGAGGCTTCGTTCGACCACAGGTCCGGCAACGGCCGGTTTCGATCGCGATACGCACACCGGCCCGACCGATGTCGTCGCACCAGGCAGCGTCGATCCGCTGGTCGTGGCTGCCTATGCCAGCGACACGCCCTATGTCGTCGCAGCACGAGCGATCCGCAGCTCGATCCTCCAAAGCTATGCCGACAGCGATCGCGGATCACGCGCGTGCGCGCTGATCGGGATCGATTGCGACGAGGCATTGGCCGTATTGGCCGCCAACCTTGGCGTGGTGATGGCACAGGCCGGGTCGCAGACGGTGATCGTCGACGCGAACCGCGCGCATCCACGGATTGCCAGCCTGTTCCAGCTGGCCGATCATGCCGAGCATCAGGTGACCGCGATCCCGGGCCTGCTGGTTTCGGGGACCGGAGCGGAGACCTCCGGCGGTAGCGAGGCGGTCGAGCAACGCTCGTTGATCGAGCAGCACGATGCGATCGCGACCTCGGCCAGCCAGCTGATCGCGGCCACCGTCGTCAACGCGACCAATGGCGCCACGAGCATCGCCGACGCGCTGACCGGCTTCGACACGGCCGTCATCGTTATCCGCAAGCATTTCACCAAGCGGAACGTCGTGCGCGGATTGATCGAAGTGCTCGACCAGCACGGCATCCCGATCACCGGCACCGTCCTGGTCTGATCGCATGGCGTCCCCGAGCCGAACGCGCGCTGACGACCGCCCACCGCGCGTACTGCACGTCTGCGACAGCATCATCGGCGGCACGGGGAGTTTTCTTGCCGAGTTGCTGACACCGCAGGCCGAGCGTTATGGACCCGAAGCGCTGACGCTCTTGATGCCCGAACAGCACCGCGATCACATCGAACCGCGGTTGCTCGAAAGCGGTATCCGGTTCGAATATTTCGATCGGCCCAACCGGCTGCTCGGCATGGCCAAGCTGTTCTTCGCCTATCGCCGCGTACGCCGCCAGATACGACCCGAGATCGTCCACGCCCACTCGTTCGGGGCCGGCGTGATTACGCGGCTCGGCCGCTTCGGACGCTGGCCTCGGATGATCTTCTGCCCCCATGGCTGGGCGTTCAGCATGCAGGTGTCGCCGCGCGCCAAACGGTTCATCATCGCCGTGGAACGCTATCTCGCGCGGAAAGCCGACCGTATCATCCTGATCTCGCCCCATGAATGCGACGTCGCACGCGGTGTGGGTTTGCCCGACGAGAAGCTCGTGGTGATCAACAATGCGATCAGCAAGACGCCCCCGCCAGTGGCTCCGGCGCGCTGGGACGACGATCGGATCAAGCTGCTGTTCGTGGGCAGGTTCGACCGGCAAAAGGGGCTCGACCTGCTGCTCGAAGCGATTGCACGGCTAGGCGATCGTTATGCATTGCGCGTCGTCGGCCAACCCGTCGTCGCGCCGCAGATCGGCCAGATCACGCCGAATTTTGTCGAATATGTTGGATGGCGTGACCGTAACGGCGTGGTTTCGGAGATGATGGCGGCAGATGCCATCATCGTCCCCTCGCGCTGGGAAGGCTTCGGTCTCGTCGCGATCGAGGCGATGCGCGTCCGCCGAGCCGTGATCGCGTCGGACGCGGGGGGCTTGAACGACACGCTGGATGCCGGACGCTTCGGCCTGACGTTTCCTTCGAACAACGTCGACGCGCTGCGGCACCTCCTCGAAACGCTGGATCCTGCAGGATTGGCGGAGTGGGGGGAGCGGGGTCATGCACGATTCATCGACAAATACACGAGCGAGACGATGGTCGAGGCGGTCGACGCCACCTATCGGGATCTGCTGGCTACGCGCTGACGGAGCCCGGGCGTAGCAGGCTAGAAAAATCGGCGAAATTCCGCTAGGGGCTCGCTCCATGCAGACCGCCGCGAACCTCATGCCTATTCCGGGGCACATCGATCCCGTGCCCGTTCCCCGCAGCTTCGTGCCGCGCAGCGACGGGCGGATCGATCTGCTTGGGCTGTCGCTCGCCGATCTGCGGATGGCGCTGGAGACGTCGCAGCTCGAGGAGAAGCAGGCCAAGCTGCGCGCCAAGCAGCTGTGGCACTGGATCTACAATCGCGGCGCGACCGAGTTCTCGGCGATGACCGACATCTCGAAGACGATGCATCCGTGGCTCGAGCAGCGCTTCGTCATCAGCCGGCCCAATGTGGTCGAGGCGCAGGTGTCGACCGACGGCACGCGGAAGTGGTTGCTGCGGTCTGACGACGCGCAGGATTACGAGATGGTGTTCATCCCCGACGCGGATCGCGGCACCTTGTGCGTGTCGAGCCAAGTCGGCTGCACGCTCAACTGCACCTTCTGCCACACCGGCACGATGCGACTGGTCCGCAACCTGACGCCGGCCGAGATCGTCGGGCAGGTAATGCTCGCGCGCGATTCACTGGGCGAATGGCCGAGCCAGCCCGAGGGCCGCATGCTCACCAACATCGTGATGATGGGGATGGGCGAGCCACTGTATAATTTCGAGAACGTCCGCGATGCGCTGAAGCTGGTGATGGACGGGGCGGGCCTCGCGCTCAGTCGGCGGCGGATCACGTTGTCGACGTCGGGCGTGGTGCCGATGATGGCACGCGCAGGCGCGGAGATCGGCGTGAATTTGGCCGTATCGCTGCACGCCGTGACCAAGGAAGTGCGTGACGAGATCGTGCCGCTCAACCGCAAATACGGCATCGAGGAGCTGTTGCAGGCGTGCGCGGACTATCCGGGCACGAACAACGCACGGCGGATCACGTTCGAGTACGTGATGCTGAAGGACAAGAACGACTCCGACGACGATGCGCGCGAGCTCGTGCGGTTGCTGCGGAAGTACGAGCTGCCGGCGAAGGTGAACCTCATTCCATTCAATCCCTGGCCGGGCGCGGCATACGAGTGCTCGACGCCGGAGCGGATCAAGTCGTTCTCCAGCATCGTGTTCGGCGCGGGGATCTCGGCGCCGGTGCGGACGCCGCGCGGGCGTGACATCGATGCGGCGTGCGGCCAGTTGAAGACCGCGTCGGAGAAGAAGAGCCGCGCGCAACTCGATCGTGAGGCTGCTGTCGAGTCCGACGCTTTTGCTTGAGTGGAGTGCGGTCGCTCTGGCGGCAGGGGCGGGTGTTCTCGGCGGTGCGATGAATGCGTTGGCGGGCGGTGGCAGCTTCGCGACCATGCCGACGCTGATCGGGCTTGGCGTGCCCTCGACCTTCGCCAACGCGACCAGCAATGTCTCGCTCCAGCCGGGTGCGATGGCGAGCGCGTGGGCGTATCGGCACGGGCTCCAGCGGATCTCCGGCGTCAGCATGAAGACGATGGCGGGGATCACCTTCGTCGGTGGACTCGTGGGCAGCCTCTTACTGGTGGCCACGTCGGCGCGCGCGTTCGACCTGATCGTGCCGTGGCTGTTGCTGTTCGCGACGCTGGCGATCGCGTTCGGGACGCGTGCGTCGCTGTGGCTCCGGTCGCGGGTCGAGATCGGGCCGAAGTCGCTGGTCGCGGTGCAGGCGCTGCTGGGAATCTATGGCGGCTATTTCGGGGGCGGGGTCGGGCTGATGCTGACCGCCGCGTGGGGGCTGCTGTCGGGCGCGACGCCGGCGACGCTGGCACCGCCGCGGACGCTGATGCTGGCGGTGGCTAATCTTGCGGCGACGATCATCTTCATCGCGACCGGGATGGTGGTGTGGGCTCTGTGCGTGCCGATGCTGATCGGCGGGATCGTCGGCGGGCATTACGGCGCGAGACTGGGTTTGTTGCTATCGCCGCAGGTGATCCGCATTTGGACGCTGTTGGTGACGATCGCGACGACGATCGTGTTCTTCTGGCGGGCGTATTCCTGAGCGTTGGTGGGGCTTAGTCGAGCGCGCGCGGCGCTGAGGAATAGGGGCTGACCGGGTGGTCGGGCGGCGTGTTTCGGGGGTGGCGCTCGGAGTCGCGAACTTTGGCCGACAGCGCGGGGAACCGGTTCGCGCTGGGTAGACCGTTCCGGGTCGGGAGCGGGCGGATTATGCCGCTGTGTGCGAGGACGATCCGCTTCGGGCTGGGTGTTGCCTGCTGATCTTCTACCGTTTCTGTCAGGTCGCGTCGGGGGTGTCCGGGTGGTTCAATGGTGATGGCTCAAGCTGGCCTACCCACCCCCCAGCCCCTCCCTTCCAGGGAGGGGGGTTTAGAAGATCTCTGGTGGCGGAGATCATCGCGTCTGATCCACCGCGACGACAGTGTGCGAGGGGATCGACTTCGAGGATCCCCTGCCCCCCCGATACGGAAAAAGGCCGGTACCGCGGGATGCGGTACCGGCCTTTTTTGGTGTTCGCCCGGGAATGAATAGGCACTCATCCCCGCCTCCGCGGGGATGACAGACCTTGCATGTCGGCGAGGTATACTCGCCGGATCAATCCGGGGCGGTCGAGATCAGCCGGCCTGAACCTCGTCGGGCACCGCGCGAACGCGGCGGCGGCGGGGCTTTTCCTCGGTGCCGGCGTCGGCTGCGGGAGCCGCTTCGGCTGCCGATGTTGGGGCCGGTGCCGGTGCGACGGTGGCCGAGATGCCGAGCGAGGGCGGCAGGCGGTCCGCGTCGAACGCGGTCGGCGTGCCCTCGTCCTGCGAACCCTGGTCCTGCGAACCCTGGTCCTGAGCGGCGGGGGCGTCGAGGCTGCGATCGCGGCGCGGGCGACCGCGACGGCGGGGCTGCTCCTCGGTTGCCGCGACGGGCGCCGTGGCTTCGGCGGTTTCGGTCGGCTGGGCGGTTTCGGTCGCCGAACGCAGCGTGTCGGCTTCCGAGTCCTGGTTGGCGTTGGCCATCGGCGCGCTCACACGTGGCGTGCGACGGGTCGTCTCACGCTGCGGCGCATCGCGGTAGTCGCTGCGCGGCTCGCGGACCTGTTCCTCGCGGGACTGGTTCTCACGGGCCTGGGCCTCGCGCGCCTGACCCTGCTCTTCGCCGCTACGCTCGTCGCGCTGCTGCGTATCGCGGGGGGCGTTGCGCTGGTTGCGCTGACTGTCGCCACGGACGCGGTCCTCGCGCTGGCCGTCGCTGCGCTGAGCATCGCTGCGGGGGCCGTCGCTGCGGGAACCCTCGTTACGCTGACCTTCGTAGCGGTTGTTCTCGTACCGCGGGCGATCTTCGCGCTGAGGGCGGTCCTCGCGATTCTGGTTGTCGCGGTTCTGACGAGGCGCATTCGAGTATTGGCCGCTCTGCTGGCCGCCATTCTGCTCAGCCCGGTTCTGGTCGCCACGGTTCTGCTCAGCCGAAGCCTGCCCCCCCTGCTGCTCGCCCGAACGGATCGGCTCGCCCTCGTCGCCGTAATCGTCGTCGCCGTCGAGATCGAAGGGCTGCTGGCGACGCGGCTGCTGCTGCGCCTGCGGCTGGCTCTCTTCGAAGCGGGCGCGGGTTTCGCTCAGGACGCGGAAATAATGGTCCGCGAACTGGAGGTAATATTCGATGTTGACGCGGTCGCCCTGCTGCTGCGCGTCGCGCGCGAGGTTCTTGTACTTCTCGTACAGCTGGCTCGCGTTGCCGCGCGCGCGGCTGTCGATGCGGTTGCCGGCATCGCGACCACCCTGGCCTCCGCCACCACCCTGGCGTTGACCGCCACCACTACCGCCGCCGCCATTATTATTGTTGCCACGACCGCGACGGCGGCCGGCTTGCCGGTTGTTGATCAAGCTTGTGTCCTCAGTCGTCGAACCAAAATCTGGTCGTGCTCCGAAATGCGGTGCAAACCCTCCGCCGCGCAGCGATGATCCGTTCGAGATCGCTGTGTCGGACTTCCCAGGGTCGCCGGACTGCAGCGACTTCAAGGCGAAGGATGCGGGTCAACGCTCAAAACCGACCATGATGTCGATAGTGCGTGCCCCTGCCCGCGTGATAGCGGGCGGAAGGGGCATACTACAAGCGAAAACTACGGGTTAACGCCGTATTCCTGTCGCGGCTCTGTGGTTGCGACCAGCGCGCGCGGGTTGTTACCGTAGTCGTGGTGGAGCGCGACGCGCAAACCCTGCGCTTCGAGCAGCGTCGTGACGAGCGGGCCCTGGGCCGATCCGATCTCGATCACCGCCGCGCCGCCAGGGGCGATCAGCGCGGGGAGTTGTGCGGCGAGGATGCGGTAGTCGTCGAGCCCGTCGCGGCCGGCGAACAGCGCGGCGTGTGGCTCGTGATCATGGACTTCGCGCGGGAGCGTCTCGTCGGTGGCGATGTAGGGCGGGTTGGCGAGGATCAGGTCGAACTGGCCCGAGATGGCGCTGGCCCAGCTGCCGCGGACGAAATGGGTGCGATCGGTCATGCCGAGGGTGGCGGCGTTGACGCGGGCGTAGGCGAGCGCTCGGGGGGAATAGTCGACGCCGAGGCCGTGCGCGGGCCATTCGTCGAGCGCGGCGAGGAGGAGCGTGCCGGGGCCGGTGCCGAGGTCGAGCACGGTGGCGGGGGCGCGTCCGGCGAAATGCGCTTGCGCGGCGATCAGGAGCGTCTCGCTATCGGCGCGGGGGACGAGCGCGCCGGGACCGATGGCGAGGTCGATCGACCAGAAACCGCGGGTGCCGGTGATGTAGGCGATCGGCTCGTGGTCGAGGCGGCGTTCGACGAGGGGGGCGAAGGCGGCGGGGACGGTGTAGCGGGTCGGGTCGAGGAGGATGGCGTTACGCTCGACGCCGAGTGCGTGCGCCATGAGGAGTTCCGCGTCGAGGCGGGGGGTCGCGGAGAACGCGAACTGCGCGGCGGCGGTGGCGATGGCTGCGCTTACTGCTCCCCTTCCGCTTGCGGGAGGGGTCGGGGGAGGGGCCGTCACCGGGCGGCGGCGTTTGTGGGACACCCCTCCCCTAACCCCTCCCGCAAGCGGAAGGGGAATGCCGTTGCGGCCGGGGCGGGCTCAGCTATCCAGTTGCGCAAGGCGGTCGGCCTCGTCCTGCGCGACCAGTGCGCCGATCAGTTCGTCCATTTCACCCGCGACGATCTCCGGCAGGCGGTGCAGAGTCAGGTTGATGCGGTGGTCCGTCACGCGGCCTTGCGGGAAGTTATACGTCCGGATCCGCTCCGAGCGATCGCCCGAGCCGACCATCGACTTCCGCGCACCCGCCCGCTCGGCATGGAGCCGGTCGCGCTCGGCCTCGTACAGCCGCGTCCTGAGCACGCGGAGGGCCTTGGCCTTGTTCTTGTGCTGCGACTTCTCGTCCTGCTGGATCACGGTCAGGCCGGTCGGGATGTGGACGATCCGCACCGCGCTGTCGGTGGTGTTGACCGACTGGCCGCCGGGGCCCGACGAGCGATAGACGTCGATGCGCAGGTCCTTGTCATCGATCTTGACGTCGACCTCCTCCGCCTCGGGCAGCACCGCGACGGTCGCCGCCGAGGTGTGGATCCGGCCGCCGGCCTCGGTGGTCGGCACGCGCTGGACGCGGTGGACGCCGCTTTCGAACTTGAGTTTGGCAAACACGCCCTGGCCGGTGACGCTGGCGACGACTTCCTTGAAGCCGCCCGCGTCGGACGACGAGCCGGAGATCATCTCGACCCGCCAGCCCTGCGATTCGGCATAGCGCTGGTACATGCGGAACAGGTCGCCCGCGAACAGCGCCGCCTCGTCGCCGCCGGTGCCGGCGCGGATTTCAAGCATCGCGGCGCGCTCGTCGGCGGCATCACGCGGCAACAACGCGAGCGCGAGCTTGCGGTCGGCGGTTTCGAGCAGCGTGCGGTTCTCGTGCAGCTCCTCGGACGCCATCGCGCGGAGTTCGTCATCGGCATCGTCCGCCATGAACGCGAGGCTCTCGGCCTCCTGCCGCAACCGACGCACTTCGGTGGCGGCCTGCGCGACGGGCTCGAGCTCGGCATATTCCTTCGACACCGCGACGAAGCGGTCCGAGGGGAGGTCGCCGGTCGACATCAGCGCTTGCAGCTCGTCACGCCGCGCCTCGATCGCGCGGATGCGGTCGGGGGAGATTTGGGTCACGCGCGCACCCCTTCCGTCATCCCGGCGAAAGCCGGGACCCAGGGTAACGGGGCGCAGCGTTCGTGACCCTGGGTCCTGACTTTCGTCAGGATGACGAAGCGGGTCATCGCAGCGCCTCCGCGAGATCGGCGAACGCGACTTCGGCTTGCGTCCCCGCGCCGAGCGTCTTCACCGCAGCAACGCCCTTGGCGAGTTCGTCGTCGCCGATGATGATCGCGAACCGGGCGCCGAGCGCATCCGCCTTCGCCATCCGCGCCTTCATCTTGCCCTTGTACGCCATTTCGACCGCCACGCCCGCGCGCCGGAGATCCGCGACGATACCGGTTGCGCGCGTTTCGGCTTCGGCACCCATCGGCACGACGACCGCGTCGATCGTTGCCGCCGCCGGCTCCTCCAGCAGCATAGCCAAACGCTCGACACCCGCGGCCCAGCCAACGCCCGCCGTTTCCGGTCCGCCGAGCGAGCCGATCAGCCCGTCATAGCGTCCGCCAGCCAACACGGTCCCCTGCGAGCCCAACCGATTGGTCACAAACTCGAACGCGGTGTGGCGGTAGTAATCGAGACCGCGGACCAGCCGCGCGTTGCGCTCCCACGCGACGCCGGCCGCATCGAGCCCGGCCGTCACTGCGTCGAAGAAGGCGCGCGCTTCCGGGGTGAGATACGCGTCAATGTCGGGTGCGCTGTCGGCGATCGGGCGATCGCGCGGGTCCTTCGAATCGAGGATCCGCATCGGGTTCTTTTCGAGTCGGGTCAGGCTGTCCTCGGAAAGCTCACCGCGATGCGCCTCGAAATGCGCCACCAGCGCCTCGCGCCAAGCATCGCGCGTCGCCGCGTCGCCGAGCGTGTTGAGCTGCAACGTCACGCCATCGGAAATCCCGAGTTCGCGCAGCAGCTGGTCCGCCAGCACGAGCAGTTCGACGTCCGCCGCCGGCTCGGCAGCCCCGATCACCTCGGCGTCGATCTGGTGGAACTGCCGGAAACGCCCCTTTTGCGGGCGCTCGTAGCGGAACACCGGGCCGCTGGTGGTGAGCTTCAGCGGTGCGAACTGCTGCCAGCCTTCGGTGAGGTACGCGCGGGCGATGCCGGCGGTGAACTCGGGGCGCAGCGTGAGAGAGTCCCCGCCGCGATCCTCGAACGTGTACATCTCCTTCGACACGACATCGGTCGTCTCGCCGAGCGAGCGCGCGAATACTGCGGTCGACTCGAACACCGGGATGTCGACGCGCTGGAAGCAATACAGCGCCCGCACGCGTTCGAACGTCGACAGGACGTGCGCGAACCGGCGCTGCTCGTCGCCGAAAATGTCCTGGGTGCCACGGATGCGGCGCGGGGTTTCTGTCTTGGCCATGATGCGCGCGTATCTAGGCGACGTCCTCCCGAAGCGCTAGCGCTGTGGCATGAACGACAAACCCAGATATTGGAGCCTCGGACAACGCGTGGCCCCACCGCGCTTCGTCCTGTTCGTGCTGGTCTTTGTGGTCGGGCTGGTCGCGCTGATCCCGCGATTGGGGCTGGGCCGGGGGACGATGGTGGCGTTCGACGTCGGTGCGATCGTGTTCCTGATCGCGGTCTCGACGCTGTTCCGCAACGCCAACGCCGCCCGGATGCGCCGCGCGGCGGAGGAGAACGACGCCAACCGCGCGGTGCTGCTGGGGTTCAGTGGGACGATCATGCTGGTCATCCTGGTCGCGGTCGCCAAGGAATTGCAGGGCAAGAACGACGCGGTCGGAATCGCGCTGACGATCGCGACGCTGGCGCTCGCGTGGCTGTTCTCGAACATGATCTACACGCTGCACTATGCGCATCTCTATTACAGCGACGACGATGACGGGAAGGACGCGAAGGGACTGGACTTCCCGAACTGCGACGAGCCCGATTACTGGGACTTCGCCTATTTCGCGTTCACGCTGGGGATGACGTTCCAGACCTCCGACGTGCAGATCACCTCGCGTCGGGTGCGCAAAGCGGCGCTCGGCCAGAGCATGGCGGCGTTCGTGTTCAACATCGGCGTGCTGGCGTTCACGATCAACGTGCTCGGGAGTAGTTGAGCTCCTCCTGTAAAGGACTGGACGGCTGCCCTTTCCGACGATTACACCTTGTGACATCGTCTCTCAGCCGGAAGGCCCTTCCTTGATCCGCAAGCTTCTCGTCGCATCCCTGCTCGCGTCTGCACTTCCTGCAGTCGCGCAGGTTCCCGCCGGCAACACCGCGCCACAGCCGGTGCCTTTCGTCGACACCATCCCCGACGCGGTCGACACGCCCTATCCCGGCACGCTGCTGCTCGACGTCGACGCGACCGATACCGAGCGTGGCATCTTCCGCGTGAAGGAAACCATTCCGGTCGCCAAGGCAGGCCCGATGGCGCTGCTCTATCCGAAGTGGCTGCCCGGCGCGCATTCGCCGCGCGGCGAGATCGAGAAGCTCGCCGGCCTCGTGATCCGGGCGAACGGCAAGATCGTGCCCTGGACGCGCGATCCGGTCGATGTCTTTGCGTTCCACATCGACGTGCCGACCGGCGTGAAGAGCATCGTCGCCGAATTCCAGTTCATCTCCGCGACCAAACCCGACCAGGGCAGGGTTGTGATGACGCCGACGATGGTCAGCCTCCAGCCGAACCTCGTCAGCCTGTACCCGGCCGGCTATTTCACGCGCCAGATCCCGATCAAGATGACGGCAACCTATCCGACCGGCTGGACCGCGGCGGGCGCGGTGCCGGCCAAGGTCTCGGGCTCGACCTACAGCTACGACACGACCAACTACGAGATCCTGGTCGATTCGCCGACGCTGGCGGGCAAATACGGCAAGGTCTGGCCGCTCAGCCCGCGCGTCGATCTCAACGTCTTCGCCGACAGCCCCGATCAGCTCGCCGCTAAGCCCGAGCAGATCGACGCGCACAAGCGCCTCGTCGATCAAGCGGTGAAGACGTTCGGCGCGCAGCATTACGATCATTACGAATTCCTGCTGTCGATCACCGACCAGCTCGGCGGGATCGGCCTGGAGCATCACCGCAGCTCGGAGAACGGCGTCCGTCCCGGCTACTTCACCGAATGGGAAACCGGTGCCGCCACCCGCAACCTGCTCCCGCACGAGTTCACCCATAGCTGGGACGGCAAGTTCCGCCGTGGCGCCGACCTGTGGACGCCCGATTTCCGCACGCCGATGCGCGATTCGCTGCTGTGGGTGTATGAGGGCCAGACGCAGTTCTGGGGCTATGTGCTCCAGGCGCGCTCGGGGCTGGTCAGCAAGCAGGACACGCTCGACGGCTACGCCTCGATCCTCGGCGTCTACGACAGCGCAAAGGGTCGCGAATGGCGCCCGCTGATCGATACCACCAACGATCCCGTCATCTCGGCGCGGAAACCCAAGGGCTGGACCAGCTGGCAGCGGTCGGAGGATTATTACAACGAGGGCCTGATGGTCTGGATGGAGGTCGACGCGATGCTCCGCCAGAAGTCCGGCGGGACCAAGTCGATCGACGACTTCGCCAAGGCGTTCTTCGGCGTCCGCGACGGCGATTACGGCGAGCTGACCTACACCTTCGCCGACGTCGCCAAGACGCTGAACGGGATCGTCCCCTATGACTGGGCGACGTTCCTCAACACGCGGCTGACCGAGACCGGCAAGCCTGCGCCGATCAACGGCTTCGCGATGAACGGCTACAAGCTGGTCTACGGTCCCGAGCAGAGCCCGTATCTGAAGCAGGCGGAAAAGACGCGTGGCACCGACGTCAGCTATTCGCTCGGCATGGTGATCAACAAGGACGGCGTCGTGACCTCGTCGATCTGGGACAGCCCGGCGTTCAAGGCGGGCCTCGACGTCGGTACCGAGATCGAGGCGGTCAACAGCGAGGCCTATTCGTCCGACCGGATCAAGGCGGCGATCCTGGCGGCGAAGGGGACGAAGGTGCCGATTCGCCTGACGGTCAAGAACAATGACCGATTCCGGGATATCACGCTCGATTACCATGACGGGCCGCGCTATCCGCGCCTGCAGAAGGTGGGTACAGGTGACGGCGGGCTCGACAAGCTGCTGACGCCGCGTTGAGCCTTTGAAATCTACCGGTGCCGGCCGCTCCCCAGACGAGGAGCGCCGGCACCGTCATATTCGAAAGGACCGCCATGCGTATCGATCTCATCCCGACCGGCAAGAACCCGCCCGAAGACCTGAACGTCATCATCGAAGTGCCGACCGGCGGCGAGCCCGTGAAGTACGAGTTCGACAAGGCCTCGGGCGCGCTGTTCGTCGATCGCATCCTGCATACGCCGATGCGCTATCCGGCGAACTATGGCTTCGTGCCGCACACGCTGAGCCCCGATGGCGATCCGTTGGATGCCCTCGTGATCGCGCGCTCGCCGTTCATCCCCGGCTGCGTCGTCCGCGCCCGCCCGATTGCTGTGCTGAACCTGGAAGACGAAGCCGGCGGCGACGAGAAGCTCGTCTGCGTGCCAGTCGACGCGGTGTTCCCCTATTACGCCAACATCGGCGAGCGTGCCGACATGCCCGAAATCGTGTTCGAGCAGATCGAGCACTTCTTCACCCACTACAAGGACCTCGAGAAGACGAAGTGGGTCCGCGTCGGCAAGTGGGGCGACGCCGAGGAAGCCAAGCGCATCACGGTCGAGGCGATCGCGCGCTACGAGGCCGAGAAGGCGGAGGGCAAGGAGCCGATGAATTCGGACGACGCCGCGGGGCGATGATCCCGCCGGTATGATCGTCGCCCCGGATCGATCCGGGGCGTACATCTTTCAAAACCTACTCTACCGTCATCCCCGCGCAGGCGGGGATCCATAATCTCCGACGCTCGCGACCTAAGGGTGAAGCTAGCCGATATGGGTTCCCGCCTCCGCGGGAATGACGGGGATAGTGTGGACGCGGGCGAGTCCCAATACTGTTCGCGGCGGTGGCCCTCCTACCGCCCTGCCAGCCTGACCAGCGCATCCCCGGACATCCGCTGGATCGTCCAGTCCTCCATCCCGACCGCGCCGACCTTCCGGTAGAACGCGATCGCATCGGCGTTCCAGTCGAGCACCGACCATTCGAACCGCGCGCACCCGCGATCGAGCGCCATGCCGGCGAGATGCGACAACAGCGCACCGCCGACCCCCCGCCCGCGTGCTTCGGGCGTCACGTACAGATCCTCGAGATACAGCCCGCGCTTGCCCGTCCAGGTCGAGAAATTGTGGAAGAACAGCGCGAAGCCGAGCGGACCGTGCTCGTTCTCCGCGATCAGAGCCTCGGCTGCCGGCTTTTCCCCGAACAGCGCCTCTTCGAGCATCGCCTCCGTGGTCTCGACCGCATCCGGCTCGCGCTCGAACGCAGCGAGTTCGCGGACGAAGCGCAGGATCGTGCCGACATCGGCGCGGGTGGCGGGACGGATATGGGTCATGCACTGGCCTCGATCGAACTCTGCGCGATGTCACGCCGCCGCGCCGCGTACAGGCACGCGACGACGATGATCGCCGCGCCCGCCAGCGTGAATGCCGATACCCGCTCGCCGAACACCAGGAAACCCAGCACGGCGGCATAGACGAACGAGGTATATTCGGTGGTCGCGAGGAATCCGGTGTCGCCGTGCGCGTAAGCCCAGCCGAGGAGCCAGAGCGACGCGGTGGCGAGCCCCGCCGCCAGCAACAGCTTGGGCCACTGAGCCGCCTCGGGCACCACCGCGAGCCACGGCGCCGCCAGCGCCAGTGTCGCGGTGATCACGAGCGCCTGGAAGAACGCGATCTCGCCCGGCCGCGCCGCCTGGCTCTGCAGCCGCGCGATCACGAGATTGACTGCATACAGCACCGCCGAGCCGAGGATCGCGAGCGTCCCGTGGAACGTCCCGGGTCCGGGCACCTCGCGTCCCTGCCCGATCATCACCACCAGCACGCCGCCAAGCGCGGCGATCGACGCGACGAATGTCTTCCACCCGACTCGCTCGCCCAGCGTGACGGCCGCGAGCAACAAGGCGAGAATCGGCGCGATGTAGGTCAGCGAAATCGCCTGCGCCATCGGTACGCGTGCCAGCCCCCAGAAGAAGAGCACCGCCATCGCCGTGGTCACCAGCCCGCGCGCGCAGTGCAGTTTCAGCGCACGCCCGCTCGGCCGCCCACTGTTCCCGAGCTTCCACGCGACCGCACCGAGCCCGACGCTGATCATCTGCCGCCACAGCAGCGCGTTATAGACGCCGATCGCGAGGACGAGCGACTTCATCACCGCATCCATCATGGAGAACAGCCCGATGCCAAACGCGGCAACGGCGAACGCCAGTGCGGGGGAGACGGTGCGCGAGGTCATCGAATCAGGCGGATATCCAAGTCCAACCCCAGCGTCACCCAATCCTTGTCCGCCGTCCACAACGTTGCAGCCTGATCGATAGCCAATGCCAGGCAGACCCGGTCGGCGATCGACACATCCTTGCCTTTGACGACGGGCCATAAATCGGCGGCGATCTTCGCCTGGGTCGCGGTGAACGGCATGATCACGATCTCAAGTCGATCGAGGTTCGCGATCACCGCGTCCACGTCGGACACGATCTCGAACAATTTGCTGCGCACCTCGATCAGATTGACGCTGGACAGCATTGCGCCACGCGCATGCTCGATCGCCGAGTCCGCTCCGGTTTCATTCTTGAGGATCGCCAAGACGGTGGACGCGTCGAAAACGACCGTCACGAAGTCTGGCGCGACTGCCATTCCTCAAGCTTGGCATTTTCGCGCGCGGCGTCGGCGCGGC